>CADBTU010000065.1 GCA_902797625.1 uncultured Bacteroidota bacterium
CCGTCTGCCACTCAACGGACAACTTCTCTCCAGGACAATGGTCATGAAACGCCACAAACCCATTGAAAAACTCTTTGACGAAAATTTTTGGGTGTCCCAATGACGAAGTCAGGTGATTTATATCCCGCAAATGCCCTGTTTATAGGAGAATAATATTTTTTGGAAATTTATTTAGGACAGTATTGGTTGCAAAAAAAATCGAAAAAGTTGCGGTTTATTAAAAAATCACACTTTCAACAAATGTTAATAACTTATAGAATTTTTTTTTTTAACCTATTGAGTAAGTAATTAAATTTGCGAGCAGAATAGACGAATGTATAAAATATTAAATATCAATACTTTATGAATAACGATTACGTATTGGTTGCTGGTCGTTCAAATCCAGAACTAGCACAACACATTGCAAAATGTCTCAATAAGCCTTTACTTTCTGTTGATATTCTTCAATTCAAAGATGGGGAAATTCAAGTTTATTACAATGACACAATTCGTGGAAAAGATGTATTTATAATACAGTCCACATTTTCACCTGCAGACAACATCATTGAGTTGCTCATAGCTATAGACGCTGCGAAACGAGCATCAGCGCGTAGCATAATTGCAGTTGTTCCTTATTTTGGATATGCACGTCAAGACAGAAAAGACAAACCAAGAACATCTATTGGAGCGAAACTTATGTGCAACCTTCTCACCGCCGCTGGTGTAAGTAGGGTAATAACTATGGATTTGCACGCTGACCAAATTCAGGGTTTCTTTGAAGTTCCCGTGGATCATCTTTTTGCTTCTAACGTTTTCATACCAATGGTCAAAAGTACTAACTGGGACAACATCAGCATTGCTTCACCAGACACTGGCGGCACAAAACGTGCTTCCACATACGCTAAAGCTTTGAATTGTGAGCTTGCTATCGGTTACAAACAACGTGAAAAGCAAAATGAGGTTGCCTCATTACAAATAATTGGCGATGTCAGAGATAAGAACGTAATTTTAGTTGACGACATCATAGACACTGCTGGAACTTTATGCAAAGCTGCGGCACGAATCAAAGAAATGGGAGCAAAAAGTGTAAGAGCTATGTGCGCTCATGGTCTTTTCTCTGGTGCTGCTCTCGAGAATATAGAAAATTCTGTTCTTGACGAAGTTCTCATTACAGACACAATTCCACTCAAACGTCCTTGCAGTAAAGTTAAAGTTGTTTCTGTAGCACCTCTTCTTGCTGAAATCATCAAAAGTGTAGAAGAAAATACGTCTATTTCATCACATTATTACGTATAATCTGTTATGGCAAATTATGATCTTATAGTAATAGGTAGCGGTCCTGGAGGTTATGTAGCCGCTATCAGAGCAAGTCAGCTCAATATGAAAACTGCTATCGTGGAGCGTGCTGAGCTCGGTGGAATATGTTTAAACTGGGGATGTATTCCAACAAAAGCTCTTCTAAAATCTGCACAAGTATATAAATACATATCCCATGCAGCAGAATACGGCATTACTTTTAATGGCACCACTTCGCCAGATTTTCAGGCAGTTGTGAAGCGTAGTCGTGGAGTTGCTGAAAACATGAGCAAAGGTATTCAATACTTATTAAAGAAAAACAATGTTGACGTTATTGCTGGTGAAGGAAAACTTATCAACAATCATCAAGTTGATGTAAAATTGAACGATGGTAACTCTGAAACATTTGAAGCAAAGCACATTATATTAGCAACTGGTGCGCGCTCGCGTAGCCTTCCCAACGTTCCTCAAGATGGAAAACATATTATCGGCTATCGCGAAGCACTCACGCTTAGCAAACTTCCTAAATCAATGGTTGTGATGGGTTCTGGAGCTATCGGTAGCGAATTGGCCTACTTCTATTCTACAATGGGAACTCAAGTTACAATAGTGGAATATATGCCTCGTCTTGTACCTGTTGAAGATGACGATATTGCAGCGCAACTTGCCCGCTCTTTCCGCAAATATGGTATAAAAACACTCACAGGAGCTGCTGTAGAAAATGTAGAAGTTATTGATAATCAATGTGTGGTTACCATTAAAGATTCTAAAGAAAAAGTCTCTGAAATAACTTGCGATATTGTTCTATCCGCTGTGGGCGTTGCTACCAACATCGAAGGAATTGGTCTTGAAGAGTGCCAAGTTAAAGTAGAACGCGGAAAAGTAATTGTTGATGAATACTATCGTACAAACATTGAAGGAATTTATGCTATTGGCGATATTGTACATGGGCCAGCACTCGCTCATGTAGCATCCCACGAAGCCTTAGTATGCGTTGAGAAAATTGCAGGTCATAACCCTGAACCTGTGGATTACAGTAACATTCCAGGTTGTACCTATACAACTCCTGAGATTGCCTCCGTAGGATTAACCGAACGCGCTTGTCAAGAACAAGGTTTAGATATTCTTGTTGGAAAATTCCCATTCACAGCTTCTGGCAAAGCTGCCGCTTCAGGTAATCGCGATGGATTAGTGAAAGTTATTTTCGACAAAAACACAAACAAATGGCTCGGCTGTCATCTTTGCGGTGATAATGTAACAGAGATGATTGCTGGTGTGGTAACTGCGCGAAAGTCTGGTATTACAGGACCTGAGCTTATTAGTTCTGTGTTCCCTCACCCGACTATGTCAGAAGCAATTATGGAAGCTGTTGCTGTTGCTTATAACGAATGTGTTCATATTTAGAACCATTTTCTTTCAAAATGGATAAACGTAAAATATTGGTAATATATACGGGTGGTACTATCGGAATGATGATGGATCCCTCAACAAATTCATTGGTTCCTTTTGAATTTAAAGATATTTATCACCAACTGCCTATGCTTCCGCTCGTAGATGCCGAACTTACTTTCACTGATCTGCTTCCCTTGATAGATTCTTCTGATACTAATCCTGATTTTTGGATTCGACTCGCAAAATGTATTTCAGACAATTACGAGAAATACGATGGTTTTGTGGTTCTGCACGGAACCGACACTATGGCATATACTGCATCAGCGTTGAGTTTCTTGCTTGAAAACTTGGCTAAACCTGTAATTCTAACTGGCTCTCAACTTCCTTTGGGTGTTATTAGAACTGATGGTCGCCGTAATATATTAAATGCTATTGAATTTGCCGCTGCACATCAACAAGGACAACCAATAGTGCGCGAAGTTTGTGTGTGCTTCCAAAATGCACTATATCGCGGTAACAGAACTTATAAAGCTGACGCTTCACGATTCAATGCTTTTCATTCTCCAAACTACCCTAAATTAGCCGAAGTTGGCACTTATATTGAATATCATAAACACTTCCTTCTTTCAACTGATACTTCTGCAAAATTTAAAGCTTATACTCAAATGGATAATAATGTGGCGGTTCTGAAAATTTTTCCAGGTATGAGTACTAACCTCATTGGAAATATTTTTAATACCCCAAAACTTAAAGCTGTCGTCATGGAGTCTTTCGGTGTTGGAAATGCTCCTACAAGCTCTGAATTTATCTCCATTTTAGAAAAAGCTATTGAAAATGATATAGTAATAGTCAATATAACCCAATGTAAAAATGGTGGTGGCGTTGAGATGGGTAAATATCTCACCAGCAAACACCTCTCTGATATTGGTGTATTAAGCGGTTACGACATGACAACCGAAGCTGCTGTTACAAAACTGATGTTCTTGCTCTCAAATTGTCCTGAAAAAAATAAATTAATAAAATTGATGATTACCCCTCTCCGCGGTGAACTTTCAAACGAATAAACATCTATCGAACAATAATAAAATAAATGGATATTAACAATATTGAAATCTGCTGTGGCTCTATCCAATCAGCAGTAAATGCTAAAGATGGAGGTGCTCAACGTATCGAATTGTGCCAAGCTCTATCTGAAGGTGGCACCACTCCTTCTTTTGCTTCTATCAAAACCGCCGTTCAAGACCTTAACCTTAATGTTTTTGTCTTAATTCGTCCCAGAAGTGGCAATTTTATCTACAATCAAGTAGAAATTAAAACCATGCAAGAGGATATAATTAAATGCAAAGAACTCGGAGTTTCTGGCATCGTTGTAGGCTTTCTGACTGAAGATTGCAACATTGATAAACTTTTAACTAAACATTTCGTTGAACTCTCAAAACCTTTACCTGTAACATTTCATAGAGCTTTCGACGAATGTATTGACCCATTTAAAGCCTTAGAAGATATTATTGATTGTGGCTGTGCAAGAATACTAACTTCAGGATGTAAAACAACGGCTTTAGAAGGTGCTCCTATATTAAAACAACTTGTTACACAAGCTGCTGAACGCATCACTATCCTCGCTGGAAGTGGTATTACGCATAAAAATGCCGCTAATGTTATAGATATTACTGGTGTTACTGAAATTCATGGCTCTTGTAAAAAATTATCCTCTAATGGTTGTGAAGAAACTGAAATAGATGCTGTAAAAGCTCTGCTGAACTCTTTTTCTCTTTAATTCTTTGTTTTTTAATTTCATCACCATTTAAGTATATCTTCCAAATTATTGATGTCCGCTAAAATTGAGTGCAAACTCTAAAGTAACCGATGCTATTGCAAATGGATTAAAATAAACTTGGATTTGCCAATAGAGATCGTTCATGCTTATTCACAGTAGATTCCTATTGCGAAAAATTTATTTTTCGTTTTTAGCGGACATAAATGAAAACTAAATTTAGGTACTATTTATTTGTTTATAATTTAAGAATAACTTATTTTTGGAAAAAAATGTAAATTTGCAGTCCAAAAATTAAGTAATTTTAGTAAAAATATAAAGCCTATTTTCAATGAAAAAATTAAGTTTACTTCTGTTTTTAAGTTTGTCTATCGTATTAGGATTTTCTCAAGAAATTCTTGTAGGATGGACTTTTGACAATCTTTCACCATCTTCAGACACTTCGGTTACTCCTAAAGTAATTCAATCTAATACTAATTGGGGCAACGGAACACTGTACGCTGATGGAACAAATGGTTCGAGTGATTACAACAACCAAACGCCTGAGCTAAATGCCTTCAATGGTACAACACTAAACGATCCAAGGACCTCACCTGCGGCTTCAAAAGATCTTGCTATAGTAGGTAATTCTGCTAATGGAAAGTCTATAGTTTTCAAATTTTCAATGAGCGGCTACCAAAATCTCCAACTTTCATACGCACAACGAGGTTCTGAAAAAGGTTACAAGAAAGAAGAAGTGTGGTATAGCGTTGACGGTGAAACTTTTACCTATTTCGATTCCTTGTCTAACACAAATTCATCTACATACGCTGTTAGAAACTTTGATTTCACCTCTGTTTCTGAACTTAACGACGCTGAATTTGTCTATATCAAAATAACATTCTATGGTGCCACAACTGCCTCTGGAAATAACCGCATAGACAATGTTATTTTCCGCGCAAATCCTGGTGGGCCTGATATTTATCCTCCTAAAATCATGTCACTCTCTGTTGAAAATCCAACAACTCTTAAACTTATTTTTAATGAAGCCCTTAACCAAACAATAGCTGAAACAACAGATAATTATTTTTTGGAAGGACATACTTTTGCAAATATAACTTGTTCAAATAAAACTGTTGTTTTAACTCCATCACCAGCTCTGGAAGAAGGTTTTTCATACTCTTTAATAGTTAATAATATTGAAGACTTAGAAGGTAATGTGATGACTCCAGACACTCAAAGTTTCTCGTTTGGCACTGACCAACAATACCACGTTTCCAATATTGCGGAACTTCGTTCAAAATGGACTCGCCCATACAACCCTGATTCTGTAAAACACGACTATACAAAATATAAACTTACAGGTAGTGTAATTGTTACTGCAACTAACGACTCTTATCGCAATCAAATTTTTATCCAAGATGGAACTGCAGCTATAGTTATAGACGATGAAAATGATAAAATAAAAACTATTTTAGAAATTGGTGATGAAATAAAAGATATTTATGGCACATTAACCAGTTATTATGGTCTTCTCCAGTTCGTAGTTTCAGATGTTTTCACAGCCAATGCTATATCGAACTATAATGAAATTGAACCTCTTGTTGTATCTCTTAGCGATATGCAAAATCTTGAATATATGCATAATCACCAATGTGAACTAATACGCCTCGAAGATGTAACATTCGTTGAGACTGGAACTTTTCAAAATGGAAAAAAATATAATCTCAAACAAAATGGACTTACAGGAACTGGTGTTTGGACTCACATATATGGTATTGATAATCTGATAGGTACTCCTATACCTACAACACTTGTAACTCTTACTGGCGTTAACAAAGTTAGCTATGATAATTATTATTTAATTCCTCGCTCTGATTACGACATCTCAACAACAGGCATCGAAGATTTTGATAATGACAACTATATAACTATCTATCCCAACCCTGTAACTGATTTATTAACAGCCACTTCGAACAACACTAATTTCACCATTACACATATTTCTATCTACGACATAAATGGAAAACTTGTAATTGACAGCGATATTCTTGATAATGATATTAAGATTAATGTTAGCAGTTTGGCTTCAGGGCAATATTTCCTCAAAATTTATAACGACAATAAGTTTGTTGTAAAGAAGTTTGTAAAAGAATAAAATAGCATTTTGATAAAACAAACGCGAGAGAGGCCGACTCAAAAGTGATTTTGAGTCGGCCTCTCTCATTTTTTATATAATTTTTTACTACTCAACCTCATTCAGATACATCTCTATAGGAATACCGTTGCTCGGATTAGCGTATGAAGCATTTCGTTTAATCATCTCAGATACAAAATTCATAGCATTTACAACGCTATCTTTAACTTCAACACCGCGAAGATATTGTCCGAGAAGTATTGACAAGAAAACATCTCCAGTACCAGAAAACTGAACTGGAATCCTATCATATTTAAACAATTCAAAACGTTCTGTTTCAGAGTCAAATAAGAGTGTACAATTCTCATTATTTACAACCATACTTGTAATCACAACTGTTGCACCACCCAATGAAAAAAGGATTTTTGCTAAATCTAAAGCTTCGTCATTAGATAGAGAATTTTTGTCGAGGTACTTGTTAGCAAGAAATTTAGCTTCAGTAAAATTTGGAACCATTATATCTGCCACACAACATATTTCACGCATATATTCAACTGTCTTTTCAGTTGCCCCATTGTAAAGCTTTCCGTCATCTGCCATTATTGGATCAACAAAAATTTTAGTACCACGCTGCTTCAAAAGCGAACAATAATCTGCCACAATTTTTGTTTGTTTTTCTGAAACTAAGTAACCTGTAGCCACAGCATCGGCATAAAAATCAAGTTTTTCCCATATCTCTATACTTTTGCACAGATAGTCTGTAGTATCTAATACTGCAAACTCTCCATAACAAAAATTATTAGATACAATTGATGAAGGCAAACGACATACGTCATATTTCATCTTTGAAAGAATTGGTATCATTGCTGACATTCCAAGTTTTCCACATCCAACTATATCACCTATCAATAATATTCTTTTCATAATGATTAATTTAAAAATTTATTCAAGACAAGCATCTAAATCTGCAAAAAGTTTTTCTTTATCAATATTTTGACCAATAAAAACAATTTTTATCATCCTATCCCCATACTCTTCGTCCCAATCTCGTTCGAAAGATGGGTCTTGGGCTTTGAGTTTATCGAGTTCATTCTGTGGAGCGGTAGCGTACCACAAACCAGCTTCTGTCAGTTTTTGCTGAACGCCAGCTTGTTCAAAGAGATATGACATATCGCGATATTCTTTGAAATAACAAACTCCTTTGGCTCTTATAATATTTTTTGGCCATTTGTCTGCTAAAAAACGATCAAATTCAGAAATCTTAAAAGCCTTTCTTCTGTAATATACAAAAGTTGAAATTCCGTATTCTTCAACTTCTCCGTGCTCATGGTCGTGATGGTGATGGTTGTGCCCAGAGTGATGTTCATGTTCATCGTGATGGTTATGATGCTCGGCACGTGCTTCGCGTTCTTCTTCTTCAGTAGTTTCGCGCTCTAGTTCACGAACCCAACCTACAGAAGTTGCAACGTGCTCATAATTAAACACATTGGTATTTAATATCTCATCTAAATCTATGCTTGCGTAATTGGTTTCCAAAATTTTTGCATTAGGCTTAAGATGATTTATTATCTGTTTAATGCGCATTTTTTCATCATTATTAACTTCGTCAACTTTATTAAGAAGTACAATATTACAAAACTCTATTTGCTGAATAAGAAGATTTTCAATATCATCCTCCTTAATCACTTTATTAGATAGGTCGTCGCCACAGTTAAATTCACTTTGCATACGCAGCGCGTCAACAACAGTAACGATGCAATCTAATTGAGGGATTCCAAACTTTGTATAGTCTTTGTTCATTCGAGGTATAGTGCATATAGTACGGGCGATAGGTTCTGGTTCACAAATTCCACTCGCTTCAATTACTATATAGTCAAATTTACCTGTTGCTATAATATCTGAGAGTTGTTCAACAAGGTTCATTTTAAGCGTACAACAGATACATCCGTTCTGAAGTGCCACCAAACTATCGTCCTTTTCATTCACAACACCCCCTTTTTGAATCAAAGAAGCGTCAATATTCACTTCACCGATATCATTAACAATTACAGCAAATTTTATACCTTTTTCATTGGTCAGAATATTGTTTACTAATGTTGTTTTTCCACTTCCTAAATATCCTGTCAGTAATAATACTGGAACATCTTTATTTATCATAATCAACAATGTATATATCTTTCTAAAAACTCATTTTCATCATAATATGAGGTATTCCTGCTTCAACAAATTCTTCAGAGCAAGTTGTAAAACCTAATTTTTCATAAAATCCTAAAGCCTGGATTTGAGCATCTAATCTTAACTCTTTAGCATTATTATTAAGAGCAACATCTATTACCTTTTTCATAATAGATTTTCCAACTCCTTGCCCTCTATTTATAGTTAGAACACGTCCAACGTGCCACACCTTTGGAGTTTCTTCCTGAAAAAGTCGTGCGTAACTGTTCACTATTCTACCATTAAGAGAGAAAATATGAAAACTATTATAATCTATGTCATCCATATCAAGATAGAAGCAACGCTGTTCCATAACAAATACTTGAAATCTTGCTTTGAATATCTCGTAAAGTTCAAAAGTTTCGAGTTGATTAAATTGTTTAACGAAGAAGTTCATATTAAGAGAAATCACTTACCTGATATTTTTTTTACACGTCGAATTGCTGCATGCCATACGAAAAAGAAAAACACTAAAAACAGTAATGACAATAGACCATCCATAGATGTAGATTTGACATAATAATCTCCAGAAGTAAGATTATCAGAATACATTAATATTAAGTCGTATATTGTATGAAAAATTACAGGAACGAAATATGCTAAAAAGAGATATTTCTTCCTTTTTTTATATCTAAAGCGAGCTAAAGAGAAAAAATATCCCATAAAAATTGCAAAGAAGAAATGTGCTGGAACTGCAAAAAGTCCGCGTGAAACTGCTAATCCTAATCCCCCTTGCATAACATAAAATATGTTTTCAATTCCTGCAAAACCAAGTCCTAAAAATGCACTATATTCAATACCATCAAAATATTCATCAAAATAAGGACTTTTCCATATACAGAGATATAGCATAAATAGCTTACACAACTCTTCAGGCAGTGCCGCTAAAACAAGGGATGTATAAAGCGCATCGTTAAATGGAGAAACTGATAGTTTTGGGAAAATATGGTCAAAAAAAGATGCTACTGCGATATCTAAAAAAGCTGCTAATATACCAAACACGAAAGCTTTCATAAGAAGTCTAAACGGTTCTTTCTGAAAAGTGTCGCGCTGGTAAATATAGAGCAGTAATAACGCTACTGGTAAAAGTGATGCTGCTATGATTACTAACATTTTACGATTGTAATATTACAGGTCGCAAAAATATAAATTTTGCAATAATAATCTCACGGAAAACGCATCAAAATAAGCAACAGATTGATAAAGAACTATTACTGTCCCCTAAAACTTCAAATAGAAGTTTTTGTAGCGAATCGTCATGATGTCGTTATAAGCTCTAATTGCAATATACGTTCGGTTCAGAAAAACCGCTGGATTTTGTTATATCATATTTATATCACTTTCTTTGATGACCCCAAAGAAAGTGATGCAAAGAAAGGGTTTGCGCTGACGAAATGTTTTCTAAAAATGGGGA
>CADBTU010000066.1 GCA_902797625.1 uncultured Bacteroidota bacterium
GAACCTGCTTTTAAATTGTCTGCAAAAATATCATTTTATCTATTCAAATTTAAATTGTATCTTTGCACTTTTGAATTATTAACAAAAATTAAGTAATTACAAGCTGATATAATGAGCGGAAAAAGCAAAATATCAAGGAAATTATTATCGAGGAATAGCTTTCTTTTTCACATATTGTTAGCTGTAGTGCTAACTATTGTGCTATTCTTCCTTATGGTTCTCTTCTTGAGTTTTTTTACGCGGCACGGACGAGAAATTGAGATGCCAGATTTTAAGGGTAAATCTGCAGATGAGCTAATTCAAAATCGCACTACTGAGGATTTTGTGTTTGTTGTGAGCGATGAAATTTATGAAGAAAATGCTCGGCCAGGCACAGTCTTAAAGCAGAATCCGCTTTCAGGTGAGAAGGTTAAAAAGGGGAGAAAAGTTTATCTTACTTTAGCAGCTTCACAACCTCCAATGGTGAAAATGCCAGAACTTCGCGATTTATCTCTACGCCAAGCACAAATTATGCTTGAATCTCAAAAATTAAATCTCGATAAAGTTATTGAAAAACCAAGTCCATACGAAAATGTTGTTCTTGAAGTACTCTACAAAGGACATACTATTATGGCTGGCAAGGAGGTTCGTCAAGGCGATAAAATCACTCTCGTAGTTGGTAAAAATATTGGCGACTTACCCGATGAATCTGAGGTTGAACAAAGCGAAGAATCAGAATTGTAACCATTTTAGGCAAAAAAACATGAATACTGTAAAAAAAATCGTTATTGTTATCTCTTTTTTGATTCCCATGATTTCTTTTTCTCAAGAAATTTTGACAGGAGTGTCTTCGAATCCACAAATTGCTAAGGAATCAAAAAAATATCAGAAAGTTAGGTCTTCATTGGCTATAAAACTTCCATTTTTTGAAGATTTTTCTAATTATTTAGGATACCCAAATCCTAATCTATGGGAAGATAGGCAAGTCTTTGTTAATAACACTTTTGCAGTCTATCCTCCAACGTTAGGAGTAGCAACTCTTGATGCAATAGACGAGAATGGAAGAATATACTCTCACGCTACCAATGGGCAATTTTCAGCCGACACTCTTACATCTCTGCCTATCCGATTAGATAGTAATTTTTCATTTCATCGCAAAATGTATCTTTCCGACTCAATATATTTAAGTTTCTACTTTCAACCTGCTGGTGGCAGCAAGAATTACCCATCTGATCCGTGGGAAAAAGTGGGAGACACTCCAGAATTTCATGATAAACTTGTTCTTGAGTTTGGATATTCTACAGGTAATGTTGTGTTCGATGGATTTATTTATGGCGAATATGTAGCAGACAAATATTATTCTGTTGGAGATACTCTTGAAAATCCATTCTTTCCTGGAACCTACTTCGTGTTAGATTATGATGTTTATCCAGGACAAGCGGTAATGATTCCTGCCGATTCATTATTTGTTGAAGAGTATATCTGGAACGAAGTTTGGTCAACTAATGGATTTAACATTGAAGAATGGCTTGCTGAAAATCCCTTACAATATTTTAGACAAGTAATGATACCCATCACTGACGAACAATATCTGCGCAATAATTTTCAGTTTCGTTTTAGAAATTATGCTTCCATTGATATTGATTCGTGGAATGGCAACACTATACTTGGCTGGTCAAGCAACTGCGACCAATGGAATATTGACTACATAAAACTTAACTCAAATAGAGTTTATAATGATATTTATCCCTACGACGTTGCTTTTGTAAGCCCGTCAACTTCTATTTTGAAGGATTATACCGCAATGCCGTGGAAACAATTTAGATCATCGGATTTGGCAGAGAAATTTCATAACGAACTATCTAATCTTTCCAATTCAACTCATAATACTTACTACACATACAAGGTGGTTAAAAACAAGCAGCAAGAAATTTCTACTTATCCATTAAATAATGAGAATGCTTTGCCATATTACAATAATGGGTTACACGCTTATCAATACCACTCGGATCCAAACGTAGATGTTCAGCTTGCCTACGACGGTGCTGATAGTGCCCTCTTTACTATTACTCATGTTTTTAGTATGGTCGGTGTTAACGATGAGTGTACCAGCAATGATACTTGTGTCGTAGAGCAAAAATTTTATAATTATTATGCCTACGACGATGGCTCCGCTGAGGCTGGCTACTGTTTATTATCAACAATGACTAATCCACAGGCTTCATTTGCGGTAAAATTTAAACTTGCAGAGCCTGATTCTTTGCAAGCAGTAAGAATGTGGTTTAATAGAACTCTCAATGATGAGAATATTAAGGATTTTACTTTGATGGTATGGAACGACGAAGCGGGATTTCCAGGCGAAGTTATCTATGAGATGCCTTCACAAGTTCCAGAATTTGCACCAGAATATTCTGATTTTGTAGCTTATTATCTTGAAGAACCTATAGCTATATCAGGGATTTTCTATGTTGGCTTTCTGCAAAATCATGATGTTCAGCTAAATATTGGTTTCGACCAAAATAGCGATGCTCGAGGAAAGTTCTTTTACAAAACTACCTCTTCATGGAGTGAATCTTTCTACAAAGGTGCTCCAATGATTCGTCCTGTTGTGGGCAAATCTTTCGATCACTCTGGCGTAAATAATGGAGTTTCTGAAAATATTACAATTTATCCAAACCCAACATCAGATCAGGTTTATATAAAATCGGATCTATTTAATGTTAAAGTTGAAGTTTTTAATGCTTTTGGGCAATTGTTGAATGTTAATTATACTGATGATAATGCTATTTCTTTGAAAAAATATTCTTCAGGAATCTATTTTTTGAAGATATACAGTAATGATAAATTTATAAAAACAGAAAAAATAATCAAGAGATAATATGAAATTAAATTTAACACGACCTTTAATTTTTTTCGATTTAGAAACTACGGGTCTTAATATAGGGAAGGATAAAATAGTTGAAATCTCAATGATAAAAGTGATGCCTGATGGCGAGGAGGTTTCACGTACTGAAATAATTAATCCCGAAATACCAATTCCTGAAGAAGTTTCAGTAATTCACGGAATATATGATGAAGATGTTATCGGAAAACCAACTTTTGAACAGCTTGCTGATGATCTTTTAGAATTTATTGGAGATGCCGATTTTGCAGGCTTTAATTCAAATAAGTTTGATGTTCCCCTCTTGGTAGAAGAATTTTTGCGTTGTGGACGCCGTTTCGACTTAAGAAATCGTTATCTTATTGATGTTCAGAATATTTTTCATAAAATGGAACCTCGAAATCTTGTTGCAGCGTATAAGTTCTATTGCAACGAAGATTTAACTGAAGCGCATCAGGCAAGTGCCGATACTAAAGCCACTTACGAAGTATTAAAAGCACAACTTGATAAATACAATGGCGTAGAATATCTCGACCCACGAAGCAAACGAAAGTCAGTGCCTGTTATCAATAATGTAAAGGCGTTAAGTGATTTTACTGTTGAGCGCCCAACGGTAGATTTGGCAGGACATATTATAATGGATTCTAATCAACGTCCAACTTTCAATTTTGGAAAATACAAAGGAAGGCCTGTAAATGAAGTCTTTAAAGTGGAACCAGCTTATTACGATTGGATGATGAAAGCAGATTTTCCTCTCTATACTAAAGAAATTATAACTCAAATTTATCACGAAGTTTCTTTAGAGAAAAAATTTGCAAAGCAATAATTTTTCCTACTAAATAATTGCAGTGGTTACAAAAATAATGATGTTTCTTTTCTGTTTTTCTTATAAATTGTTATGATTTCGCTAAGATTGTCAAATGTAAAAATTCCTGTTGGAAATGAGAAAAACATAAAGAATTTTGTTTGTAAGCAGTTCAAAATCAAAACAGAAGATTTAAGTAGCTTACGTGTACTCAAACAATCTATTGATGCTCGAAAAAAGAATAATATCATAAGTATTTTTCAGGTTGAGGTTACATTAACAGACAATTATAAAAATCTTATAGGTCAGCGTGATGTTTTTTTGAGCAAAGCTCCTATAGCTTTGGAATATCCTGAATGGGAATATAGTTTGAGGCCAGTAATTGTAGGATTTGGACCAGCAGGAATGTTCTCAGCTCTCTATTTAGCTCGTTGCGGAGCGAATCCAATAATAATCGAGAGAGGAGAAAAAATAGAAGAGCGCCAAAAAAGCGTTAAAAATTTTTTGGAAAATAAGATATTAAATTCAAACTCAAATGTGCAGTTCGGTGAGGGCGGTGCAGGAACTTTCTCAGATGGCAAGCTTAATACAAATATCAATAGTGAGTACAATTCTTTCATTATTGATGAATTTTATAAGTACGGTGCCCCAGAAGAGATAACTTTTCAGCAAAATCCGCACGTAGGAACTGATTATCTTTCCAAAATAGTCAAAAATATTCGTTTAGAAATAGAATCTTTGGGTGGAGAATTTCATTTTAGCACAACCTTTATTTCTTTTGAAAGGAGTAATTCAAATTTGATAATTCATTGTAGCAACGGAGATTCCTATTCTACTCAACATCTCCTTCTGGCTTTAGGACACTCCGCCCGTGATACCATAAAAATGTTGCACTCAAATGGGGTGTTAATGGAACCTAAACCCTTCTCGATAGGTGTGCGTATGGAACATCTACAGCGCGACATTAATTGGATGCAATATGGAAATTCGGCAGCACTTTTGCCGCCCGCTTCATACAAAGGGGCTGTGCATATTAAAGGGCGAGGAGTTTACACTTTTTGTATGTGTCCAGGTGGTACTGTTATGGCATCAACAAGTGAGGAAGGCTCTATTGTTACAAACGGGATGAGCGAGTTTAAGCGTGATAAATCTAACGCAAATAGTGCATTGTTAGTCAGCGTTTTACCAGAAGATTTTACGAAAAACTCAGTCCTCGATGGTATAGATTATCAAGAAAAATACGAAAGATTAGCATTTGGAATATCTGGCGACGGACGTGCTCCATGCAATCTTGTAGGTGAATTTCTCAATAAGCAAGTTGCTGAGTGCTACAGAAAGGTGGTTCCGTCTTATCCTCACGGTGTGAAATATTGTGATTTAGGCAAATGTTTGCCAGATTTTGCAGTAGGCGCACTCCGCGAAGCACTCCCTCTATTAAACAAAAAATTGCACGGAATTGCCAATGTTGATACTCTCCTTACGGGTGTAGAAACACGCTCGTCTTCACCAGTTCGTATTGTTCGCAACAATGAAAAAATGAGCTCAATACAAGGTATTTATCCTATAGGAGAGGGAGCTGGGTATGCGGGCGGAATAATGAGTGCAGCAATGGACGGCTTAAAAACAGCTATTGCTATCTGCGATAAGAAAAATTCACTCTAAAGAGTGTTTTTTTTAGCTCCTTTAAAAATTTAATCGTATCTTTGCCGCTCAATTGTAAATTGTCGTAAAGATGTAGCATTTTTGTCTAATCCATTAAAAGAAAGGAGGTTGTTCTATGGTAGATACCATTAATTTTGGTGCGTATAAGTGGCATCACATAACAAATCCTACAGTAGAGGATTTGGATTTTTTGCGGGATAACTTCCATTTCCACCCGTTGGATATTGAAGACTGTTCAAGCTTTGTGCAACGTCCGAAGATAGATATCTACGACGACTATTTTTTCCTTGTGTTACATTTTCCTCTTCTCGACCAAAGAACTCAACTTGTTAAAACTGAGGAGACAAAAATTTTCTGGGGACAAGATTTTCTAATTACAGTCGGAAATTCTCATTATGTAGTTCAAGACCTTTTCAATCTTAAAAAAATCGACCCCGAACCAGAAGATGAAGATGAAATAAGTGGTACTTCAGATTCTATGTTATACCATATATTATACAGGATGATGAAGGAAACGTTCTTGATTGTGGAACGTATAGGAACTGAGATTGATTTTATAAGTCGTGAGCTTTTTAACAGTAGAGCTGAAAAGATTATTGAGCGGATTTCTATAATACGCAAAAATATTATCCAGATGAATACAATGTTCAAGCCACAACTCCGTCTTTTTAAGATGTTTGAATCTGGAGAAGTGAAAGGCTTTGCCGATGATATGGAAGAATACTGGGGTAATATTCTCGACTTTTATCAGAAAATGTGGGATATGGTTGATGATTATGGCGAATTGGTAGCAGGCTTGTCGAATACTTTTGATTCTTTGCAGACCAATAAAACTAACGAGATAATGCGTATGCTCACAATTATTTCAACTATAGTGCTACCTTTAACTTTTATTTCAGGACTTTACGGAATGAATGTAACGCTTCCTTTTGCGGAATCTCCACACGCTTTCTTGA
This sequence comes from uncultured Bacteroidota bacterium, assembly GCA_902797625.1. GTDB lineage: Bacteria > Bacteroidota > Bacteroidia > Bacteroidales > WCHB1-69 > F23-D06. The sequence goes on from CADBTU010000066.1 coordinate 6,284, forward strand.
TAGTTATGGGAATATGTCTGCTTATATCTATTGTGCTTATTATGTTTTTTATCAAAAAAAACTGGCTGTAATATCTTTTTTCTGTTAAGTTCATATATAGTTGAAATATCTATTAGAAAATGAAATTCTATAAAGTTGCATTAAAAATTGTTGAGATGGAAAAACAAGATTTCCATACGATATTAAATGCAAAAATTTCAGGTTTCCCTGTTCGTGCGGTGTTAGATACTGGAGCATCTCACAGTTGCGTTGATAAAAATTTTGTAGAACAGATGTTGCCAAGAAACTCTTTAGAAAAGAATTTTGGTATAAATGCTGGAATTAGTGGCTCTGGTTTTGAAGTGCAAATAACAGATATTCGGGATTTTAGATTAGGGTATTTTCGTCAAGAAATTTTAGAGAATATTGCAGTTATAGATTTTAAATATATCAATGAGGCTTATAAAATGGCCAATCTTAAGCCTGTGCAATTTATCTTAGGCAACGACTTTTTAATTGAACATAAGGCGATTATTGATTACACTCAAAATATGTTATTTTTCAAAAAATAGATGGACGACCAAACCGTAAAGAAAACAATATTGGGAATAGATCCAGGCACAAATATATTAGGCTACTCTATTCTGAATACCGAACTCAATAAGTCAAAAGTTGAGGTGTTGAGTGTTTTGCAGATGAAAAAGTTGCCTGATATGTATGATCATCTTAAGTATATATACGAAAAGATAAATTTTGTTATAGAGGAATATAAGCCCGATATTTTATCTATCGAGGCACCATTTTATGGTAAAAATGTTCAATCGATGTTGAAATTAGGGCGAGCTCAAGGCATAGTGATAGCAGCATGTCTTCACGCAGGCATGGAAGTTTATGAATATTCTCCAAGGAAAATAAAGCAATCTATAACAGGTAACGGAAATGCCTCAAAAGAACAAGTACTTGCTATGCTTTGTAGAATGTATCCAATCTCTGAGCAAATCGAATATCTTGATGCTACAGACGCCTTGGCCGCAGCAGTGTGCCATCATCTTCAACAAAAAGTAGTTTTTGGCAAGTCAAAAGTTACAAATTGGAAAAGTTTTATATCTCAAAATGAAAGTAGAGTTATAAAATAATTTTTTGGTGTGTGCCGAAATTTTAGGGGAGCGGCTTAGATTTGTCAATCGGAATTTCTTACGATGATTTATTTAAGTTGTGTATTTTTAATTTTTTTGTCGGGCAAAAAAATAAAAAATATATCTTTGCAGGGCGTAAAATTAAGAAAATGGAAAGTGTTTTTTGTGGATGTTTGTTGAACGACAACCCCTGTTTGCGGGTGCGATCATATATAGCAAGCTATGGGAGGTATCTTACTGTAAATCAAACAGATATATGTATTGAATTTAAAAAAGTTACTGAATATTTATGCTAAATAAAGCGTAATGTCGGTGATTTTTTTTGATATAAGATTTGCGGAAGAAAAAGTAATTTTTTTACATTTTTTATTTTTTTGCTTAATGAGATGGTTAAAAATTAAATAATAAATTATGAAGAAAATTTTAATAATTTTTGGACTCTTTGTGCTGATGGCGGGTGCGCTGCAGGCACAAACATGTCCTTTCAAGGTGAAGTTCACCGTAACACCGGCATCGTGCTACAACAACGGCAAGGTGGCGTATGCGCTCTTTGACACCAATGGCAATGTGGTTGCCAATGCGGCAGCTCTTGC
>CADBTU010000067.1 GCA_902797625.1 uncultured Bacteroidota bacterium
CTTCTCAAAACCTCTAATATTGCCAATTCTGAATTTTATGACCTTATGTGTAATGAAGGCGGCTTCAATGTAAAAGATGAAACTTCTAATGGGAGAATTTTCTTTGCAAAGCCTGCATTTATAACCAAAGATGTTGAAAAAGCGATACGCTTTGCAGATATTTTACTAATTACAACCACAACCCTACAACACGAAAATGTAGCTCAGATGATTTCTCCATATATTTCTGACGGTCAGGTTATTGCACTCATTCCAGGCTATATGGGAAGTCTTTTATTTAAGAGATACATTAACAAAAAAGTTTCGTATTGTGAATGGGAAACCACCGCATACAACGGTCGTATAATGGAATCTTTGTTTGTTAGGATCACTTTTTACAATCCTCGAAACGCCATTTCTGTTTTGCCTATTGACAAATCCGAAGATTTATTACAGATTTTTTCGCAACTTTTTGACAACACCAAATACCTTCGCAAAAACATTCTTGAATCTGCATTACACAACCCGAATATGATTGTTCATCCGATTGGAATACTCTTTTCGGCGGCGCGAATAGAATACAGCAACGGAGAATTTTGGATGTATAAAGAAGCTTTTACTGATTCAATAATCAATGTTATTAAAGATTTTGACATTCAGAAAAATAAAATTTTAAGTTCTTTTGGGTGCGAACCATTAAACTACTTTGATGCGGCGAAATGGCGCAACGAGGAAAACCTCAACATCGATTCGATGACAGTGTTTAGATCTTTCGCACAGGCAGCCAACAAAGGACCTGCCTCAGTTCAACACCGCTATATATTAGAAGACGTCCCTAACGGCTTAGGGCTCTTCTCTTCTATTGGTAAAATTCTTAATATCGACACTTCCATTGCCAACTCAATAATAACGCTCGCAAGTTCCTTGTTACAACGAGACTTAAAAAGTGAAGCCAGAACTATTGAAAAACTTCTCGGAAAAAATAAAGTAACCAAAGACGACATTATCGCAGCCATTTGTTAAAACAATGGAAAACACACTAAAAAATAAGACTGTTTTTGGAATGATGTGGAGTGCCGTAGGTAAAGTGGGTACTCTCTCTATCAATTTCATTTCCAATCTTATACTCGCCCGTCTTCTTATGCCTGAAGATTTCGGCAGTATTGCAATGTTAACCATTTTTCTTGCCGTTTCCAATATCTTTATTCAAGGCGGTTTAGGAGCATCACTAATCCAAAAGAAAAAAGCTAATGAAATCGACTATTCTACTGTGTTTTACTGGAATTTAGTGGTGGCTATTATTTTTTACTTTATTCTATTCTTCTCGGCCCCTTGGATTGCTAAATATTATAATCTTGAACTTCTTAAGCCTCTGCTTCGTGTTCAAAGTATTGTCATAGTAATTCAATCATTTGCAATTATGCAGGTAACTCAATTGCAAAAACAGATGAATTTCAGGGCGCTATCAATAAGAAACATAACTGCAGCAGCCTCTGGAACTGCTGTTTCAATACCTTTGGCCTTCGCTGGCTACGGAGCCTGGAGCCTTGTGGCGTCTGCTTTAACAGCAGCTGTAGTGAATGTTCTACTACTTTGGAGAATGAGTACTTGGCGACCTACTCTGCAATTTAGTTTTAACTCCTTAAAAGAACTTTTTAGTTTCGGTGGACTAATACTTCTCTCTTCCTTAACAGAAACACTTTATACAAACCTACAACAATTGATTATAGGCAAAAGGTTCTCCGCCAGAGATTTAGGTCAATTCTCACAAGCTAAAAAATTAGAGGAAATTCCCGTAACAGGGCTTTCTTCAATAGTTAATGATGTAACCTTTCCTGCATTTGCAACATTGCAAGACGATAAAACACTATTACTCAACGGCGTAAGAAAAAGCACTAAGGCATTAGCTTATCTCAATTTTCCGATGATGATTCTTCTGATAATTATTGCTAAGCCTCTAATAATACTTCTTTATGGTATGAAGTGGACTCCATCTGTGCCTTATTTTCAAATTTTATGTATTTCAGGACTTATTTTTACTATCAACACACTCAATACTACAGTAATTAAATCATTAGGAAAAGGAAAAATCTATTTTATACTGCAAATAACAAAAAGACTCATCGGGATCATGCTTATATTCTTAGGTATTAGTTACGGTATTTATGGACTACTCATAGCTGTTGCAAGCGCAGCCTATATAGACTTTATTATCAATACCTTAGCTAATAAAAAACTCATTAACTACGGTTTTTTTTACCAAATTCGCGACCTATTACCAACTTTTCTAATTTCTCTCGTAGTTGGTGCTATAACTTATAGTATCAACCTAACCAATTGGAATATATTTGTTGTAATGTCGCTACAGATTTGTATCTTTGCAGCACTTTATCTTATAATCTCTAAAACTCTAAAAATTGAAGGTTTTGAAACTTACTACTCAATATTATTAAGCCTCTTAAAAAGAAAAAAACATTAAAAATGCAAATTCGTTCAAATTGTAATACATACTTCAGATACTTGATGACAAAAATCTCTCCTAAATTGACAATAAATACTCTTTTTAGACTTTGTCATCACAGGAAACCTAATCTAAAAAATCCGCAAACATTGGATGAAAAAATTCAATGGATGAAACTTAACTACTACAAAGATAACGAATTAGTGGAAAAATGCGCCGACAAATGGAGAGTGCGCGAATATGTAAAAGACTGCGGATTAAGACACATTCTCAATGATGTTATAGCTATTTACGAAGATCCTAACGAAATTAACTGGGATGAACTACCAGAAAAATTTGTGTTAAAATGGAATTTTGGAAATGGTGGTAATGTTGTTTGTACAAATAAAAGCTGCTTAAATATCTTTCAAGCAATTGAAAACCTAAAGAGATTTAAAAAAATCAAGTTTCATCTCTTAGCCGCAGAACCTCAATACAACATAGACAAGAAACTGCTCATCTGTGAGAAATTTATAGACACTGAAGATGGCTTGCCGCCTGCTGACTATAAATTTTACTGCTTTAACGGTGAAGCAAAATATGTGCTTTGCTGTATTGGTCGCGCTGAAAACCAAAAACCGTCATTTTATTTTTTCGACAAACAGTGGCAATTACAACGTCTTAACAAACAAGGAAAAAATGCTCCTGACGACTTTTCGGTGCCTAAACCCGATGGTATAGAACATCTTTTTGATTACGCAGAAATACTCTCGAAACCTTTTCCTTTTGTGCGCGCCGATTTCTACCTTGAACAAGGTAAATGTTATTTTGGAGAACTGACATTTACACCAAGTGGCGGCTTTGATTATGGTAGGCTCCCTGAGAGCGATCTTCTTCTCGGAAGCTTTGTAAATCTACCTAACAACAAATAATTTTCAACCTTATCTCTCATATATCACATAAATGAAAAAAAGAATTGCCAAAATACTAACAATCATAATATTAGCAACATCTACTCTGATGTTCTTGCCTTGGTTTTACATGACAAACATCTACTATATTGCGCGTTATGTTCTTATGGCTTTAACTGTTGTTACTTTAGGCTTAACATTCTCACTATCAGATGTTTTATCTGTACGTTTTGTACGATTACTTATCCTCACAATTGCCTGTATGCTATTATTTAAAATCTTTCTACCCATACTATTTAACGATATTCTACAACTCGGAATTAGCTTAATAACTGTATTGATTGGCATAGGACTCTCTTTCACCGCGAAAGATTGGAGTAAAATATTATTCTACTACACTCTCTGTGTTTGTATAGTTACTATTTGCAACTGTTTAGTGTTTGCTGGAAATTTGAAAATACCCGAATACTACATGGTTAATGAGAGTAAAAATCAGATTGGTGCAATGTTAGCTATTGGTTCTATTGTATGTTATTACTTCGGAATAAAAATAAAAGAACAACGCATTTCACTGTGGTCGGTTGCTTTTTTAGCACTGCTTTGTATCATTCTCATACGCGCACGTTCCGACTTCTTTGCCCTGATTTTAGTTGGATTGTTAATTACTCTTAAAGACCTTAAACTCTACTTCAAACCTTCTATTAAAAATATTCTTACTGTTCTGATAATTGCTATGTCAGCTGTGATTTTATACACAGGATTTATCGGTGATGATATGCACACTTTTATGTTTGGAGGAAAGAATAACTCAACTTTCAATGAAATCACTTCACATAGATGGATTAGAAATCAACAAGGAATGGATATTTTGAAACACCAAAATAGTTTTGAAGAAATCAGAAATATACCTAAAATCCCATTTATACATAACTATCCATTGCTTCATACTGTAAGATACGGTTTTTTTTCATTACCACTAATTGCTTTTTATATCTATTTTGTTTTTAGCACTTTATTTGAATTTTTCCGTAGAAGAAAGTCTAATATTGAGCAAGTTGGCTGGATAAGCTGTGCAATTCCATTAATTATAAGTCTTGCTGAACCTAATTTCCCTTACGGTCCTGGATTAGTACAACTACCTGCTTTCTTGCTCCTTGGATACTCTTTGCAAACCCACAAGGTTTTGTGCGAAACTGTGCTTAAAAAGCGTAAAATTTTGCATATATGTAATGATTTTAACAACAGTAAAGTGCATACAAATCTCTATCGAGAATTAGACAAATATGATTTAGAGCAGACCGTTTTTGTGCCAATGCGAAAAAAATTACCAGAAAACAATAGCTTCGAATCTAAAAAAACAGAATTTATATATGCTCATATCTTAAAACCTATCCACAGATTATTTTTCTTTCATAAAATTGAAAAGACTGTAAGAGAGATAGAAAAAAGAGTGGATTTGAAGAATGTTTCTATTTGCCACGCTACCACAACATTTAGCGATGGTATGGTTGCTTTAAAGTTAAATAAAAAATATGGTATCCCTTATATCGTAGCGGTTCGTAATAGCGATATAAATGCTTTCATACGATATATGCCACACCTTTGGTGGTGCCACCGCGCTGTACTTAAAAACGCCCAAAAGGTGATTTTTATGACTCCTTCTCTGAAAAACAGACTGTCTAATCATTTTACTCTATTCGGATTAAAATATAATATTCTTGGTAAAGCTGAAATTATTCCTAATGGAATTGATTCTTATTGGATTTATAACCAGATACGTAAAAATAAAATAACATCAAATAATAGAATTTTGTACGCTGGTAATTTGTCGCGTAATAAAAACGTTCTCAGACTAATAGATGCTATTCTTAAACTACGAAAAGATATTCCTAACTTACATTTGGATATCGTTGGCGATGGTGGTGCCGATGAAAAAAGAGTTTACACAGCAGCTAAACGCAACCCTGAAACAATAACCTGCCACCAGAGAATTACTGAACCTGAAAAGATGCAAAAAATGTATGAAAACAATGACATATTTGCCATGCCTTCAAAATCTGAAACTTTTGGATTAGTTTATATAGAAGCCTTATCGCAAGGATTACCTGTGATTTGGAGCCGCGGAGAAGCTATTGATGGTATGTTTGACAAGAAAATCGGCGAATCTATAAATCCTCTTAGTGTGGATGATATTTGCACGAAACTATCAAAAATTTTAAATTCCTATCAGGAATATACTTCCCTTTCTACTGATGAAATTAAACAATTCAGCTGGAGCAAAATTGCCCCTGAATATATTTCGCTTTATAATACCATTACAAATACTCAATTATAGTCATGTTATCCGTTATCTGTCCAGTTTTCAATGAGGAGAAACACATAGATAGTTGTATCAATTCCATTCTTGAACAAGATTATCCGAAAGATGATTTAGAAATCTTATTTGTTGACGGACAAAGTACTGACAATACTCGCAAGATTATTGCCTCATATTGTTCTATGTTTCTTTTTATAAGATTGATAGACAATCCTAAACGCATTGTTCCAACGGCCTTAAATATTGGAATTAAAGAAGCTCGCGGAGAAATTATTATCAGGTTAGACGCTCATGCAAAATATCCCAATAACTATTTCAGCCTATTAACTGAAAAGCTAAATAACTTGGGTGCCGACAATGTTGGTGGTGTTTGTCGTACTTTGCCCGCCAATGACACTCCAGTTTGCAGAGCAATTGCAGAATCTATGAGTTCACCTTTCGGAATGGGAAACTCTCATTTTAGAGTTGGTGTTTATAAAGAAATGATGGTGGATACTGTACCTTTTGGATGCTTTAAAAGAGATATTTTCAACAAAATAGGTCTCTTCGATGAAGAGCTGACAAGAAATCAAGATGACGAATTTAATGGACGTATAATCCAAAATGGCGGAAAAATATGGTTGATTCCGAGTGTTATAATCGACTACTATGCACGTGGTTCTGTAGGCAAGACTTCCAAAATGTTTTACCAATACGGATTATTTAAGCCATTAGTAAACAAAAAGTTAAAAAAACCAGCAACCCTCCGGCAATTTTTTCCACCGTTATTTGTAGCGGGGATTATCACTGGAGGGCTGTTGAGCGTTGTAAACAAACCTGTGAGGTGGATTTTCCTCAGTGTGTGTTTGCTTTATCTTACCTTATCACTATTGTTTGCACTACGCAGGACTAAAAGATTTCCTGATTTTTTGATTATACCCGCAATATTCCTTATAGTTCACATAAGTTATGGCGTAGGATATTGGGTTGGAATAGTCAAACAATTGTTCAATAGAAAATTGGAAGTAGACTCAAATCATTAAAAAGAGTAGCCGACTTTCACTTCAACACCAGCATTGAAGTCTTTTTCGCGCGGGAAAGTTCTGAAAAACAAACCTGCCGAGAACGAAAATGCCTTTACAGAAAAACCGCTGGCCACCGTGGAATACAGTCCAAATCCATAAAGGTGATTTGTCTTGTATTGCCATTCATAGTGATCAATATTTCCATTTATAAAAACAGGAACACGTTCTCTTACATCTTCATCCCAGAAATTTATTGCTGTACCAATGGCTACATTTATATGTGGTATCAACTTGCGACCACGATTGAAATAGTGACGATAATTTAGGAACAATGGCACCTCTTGGTATGATGCCGTATTTATTCCATAACCTATACCAATACCTATAGCATCACTATTCTTGATTTTTATACCATTTACAAAGACACTTGTAAATCCTACATTCTTACTTGCAATGAATCCATATTCATTGATGAAGTTATAGGAAATTTTTTTAGGAGATATTTCCTGAGCTGTTACAGCATTCGCAAAAACAATGGCGATAAAAATTATCGCACTAACTTTTAAGGGAATATTTTTCATAAAGCAAAGATTTTTGTTCGCAAAGATACACTTTTTATTAAACGATAAAGAAAATGGTTATTTAACAACTACTTTGCTATTAATTTGATTGTCTCCATACTTCACTACAAGGTGATAAATTCCTTTGCTGAAACCTGAGAGATCCAAATACTCGATACTGTCAGCACTTATGCCACTCAAAACTTTCTGGCCAACTGCATTGAAAACACTATATTCAAATCCATTTGCTCCGCTCACACTCAGATAAACTTTTCCTTCTGTCGGATTTGGATAAAGTTTTATAGAATTCTGATAATCAACAACATTAATCACGCTGTTAAGTATTACCTTAACCTCGAAATCAACATATTGGCCACCGCTTGTTGCACGAATCGTGATTGTTGACACATCTTCCTGTTCAACAAGACGCACAATTTCAAGAACATTATTCGACAATTGGACACCTACGGCAGTTTCATTAGAGTTTGAAAGGAATGTATATGTAATGTCTTCATCTGAATCATCATCATCGGTTACGGTCCCTGTCAAATCCTTTGTTATTGTTTCTGGAAAATTATCAAATACAACATCTTCCACTGGATTTGCCACGTATGGAGCTTGGTCAACAGGTACCACAGGGGGAACACCGTTAAAATTATCCATACAGAAATATGCTGGTGTTACCATTCCCCATGTATCATTTACAGAAGAGCTGAGGTTGAAAGATATTGATGCAACTTCGCCTAAAGAGCTGAGGTCAAACCATTCCCACGTGTTCACAATATAATCATCAGCAGAATTATCAAATCTATAGTCTGCGAGATAAAAATACAGTGTATCAATAATGTTGCCGTTTGCATCTTTACCAATAGCGGAAAGAAGGAAATAATCGGGTGTTGTTCCATCGTTACCGCCAAAAGGAACTGCTGTATAATCTCCGTAAAGCATATTTTTATAAGCCCAAAGATTATTTGTAACATAACATCCTGTAACAGTATGTGCCGAACCGTCGGCAGTGGATACAACTGTAGGAGTCCCCATAGCGTAGGCAACAGCATAATTTGTTGAACCATCAAAACCCGAACCCGTTATCGCTGTATATTGTGCGCTCATGCCTTCTTGTGTGGTATCAACTCTATTAGAAGCAGTAAATCCTCCCCAATAATATGGATTATAGAAAGTTGTGAATGACCAACCGCCACTTATCATCAAATTATTACCTTCTTGACCAGGTAACCAATATCCTTGTGATGAGAGTTCAACATCTTCAAAGTCAGCAACTTCAACATTAATTATGACTGCTTCTCCTGAAACAGGAACCTGCATAACAACAGACTTTCCGTTGCTTGTAGCCTCAACAAACAGAGTGTCGTTGAAAGCAACCGCGCTGTTACGAATCACAACCAGAAAATTGTCATCATCAATAAAAGCAACAACATTGTCATTCGTTGACTCCACGCTATATTGGATGAAAAGATTATTGTTATCGGGGTCGTCAAAAACATCCGTCAAATCGAATGAAAGTGTTTGTGGAAATGAAGTGAAGAAAATAGGCTCCAGCGGCTCAACAACCACTGGTGGGAGGTCTTGCGCCACGCAAATCACTGAAAAAGCGGTTGTTATTGTATCTCCGTTGCTCACTGCTTGTAATGTTATTACTGAAGTTCCTCCTGTGGTTTGGAGTCTCTCTACTGAAACAGTTAACTCTTCGAGTGTGGCTTCCACTAATGTTGGATTTGAATTTGAAAGAATTGTAATTTCCATCACTTCATTATCATCGTCAGGGTCGTCGAAAACTTGAGAAATGTCAATATTAGTACTTTGCGGATAAGACTCAAAAGTTACGTCGTTGATAGGATTAATCACTACTGGTGGTAAATTTTGACCTTCAACAAGTTCATCAGCTCCTGCACAAGGAGTTTCTGATCGCTCTTCTCCGTCAATATCTAATAAAACGTATGGAAGATAATTTGAGACTCTCAAGTTTTCAGAATCCATAATATGTAAATCGTTTTCATTTACAAAAGATGGATTACAGATGGCTGTATTAGCATCTAATCCTGTTGAATCAATCCAATCTTGAAGTGTTTCATAATCAATAGTGCTTCTGCGAGCAAAATTGCTACCTGTAAAAATCACACGGTTAAAATCACTATATCTATTATCTAATAACAAAGTGTTAAAACGAAAAACGTAACCAGGTGTTTCGTTTACCAACAAATTGTTTTGAAAGATGATATTTTTGCCATTATTTTCAAGATGAATATTGCCATTTTGTCCTGTCCCAGTGCATTTCAAAGTATTGTGTACAAAATCAATGTATTCACTTCCATTTTGTGAGATTCTAAAACAATAGCTATAGCTGCTTGCATCCGAATGAAGATTAATAATATTATTTCTTACGATAACGTGATTTGCTGAATCCCCAACACAAGGTCTCAGCTTAACAACAGTGGTATAGTTATCACTTCTTGTTACACTAATTACATTATTTTCAAAAATTGTATTTCTAAAACATTGGAAAGCATCTATAGCATTATAGTCGCTGTATGTATCATTTGAATTGTTAATAATATTTCCTCTCGCCACAGCATCATTATAGAAAGTGAGGTATATTGACTTAAAATGCTGGTTTACGAATAAACAGTTTTCAATCAACACACCGTTGTTGAATTGATTCATATTTTTTCCTTGTAGATAGAGAGCTATGTGTCCGTTTATAAACTGGCAACCCACAAATTCATTACCGTCGCAAATTGGGCTGTTTGTGTTTTCCATATAGACCAGGTTCTTATCATTATCTGTTGAACTGTAAGATGTGGAAGTAACCTCAACACCTTCAAAGCGAACGTTTTCAAAACGGCTGCTGTCAACATCACCACAGAATCTCAACAGTATAGCATTATTTGAAGAGGTTGTGGTTATGGTCATATTCTCAAAAGTGATGAAATCCGCGCCGTTAATTTTCACTGTAGGATTAGTGGTATAGCCAGCGTTACTTGTGATTACCACTTGTTGGTTATCGGCACCTATACCTTTGAAAATAACACGGTTATTTGAGTTTGCTCCTGAAACAAAATTAACGGTAACATACTCTTCGTATGTGCCTGGAGCGACTTCGAAAGTAACTTCTCCAGATATTCCAGCAGAAAGAGCGGCTGTCGCAGAACCGAATGAAGTGTAATCTGGATTATCAGCTGGATTGCTGCTGATAGTGTAAACCCCTGAAAGTTGTGCAAAAGCACTTACCGCAAATAAAAACGGAAGAAATAGTAATAAAAATTTTCGCATAATTTTATGATTATAACGAAGTTAATAAAAAAGCAAGACTTTCGCAAGCGGAGATACCTAATTGCCACGCTTAGCACCACCCTTGTTCCCGAAGGCTTGCACTGAATTACCTATTTGGCAGGTCTTCTGACTTACCCGAACCTATCGCCTTCCCATCTGCAAAGGAGCAGACAGTGACTTATTTTGACAGATCTTACGCGGGTTCACAGCAGCGGGCACTGTTGCCGAATCTCACGACATTCCCTTAACCAAAACGGCCGCGAAGGTAGCATTTTTTTTAATACCACCGCACAATATTAAACTTTATGAAATACTATATGATAAACTAAAACTATTTTCTTGTAGAAACGTTGGCCTTAATAGTAAGGATTGTCTCTGCTGGATAAGTGTTTGCGCCAACTAATATACGTTTTGTAACATTTCCCTTCTGACCTTTAGAATCAAAAGTTACAAGTATTTCTCCGCTTTCGCCAGGACGAATTGGAGCTTTTGGTGGAGTTGATGTTGTGCAACCACACGTCGCTTCTGAAGAATATATTATCAAATTCGACTTGCCTGTGTTTTTGAATTTAAAAATGTATGATAAACGTTCTCCTTCTATAACATCTCCAAAGTCGTAACTTGTCTGTTCAAAAGATATTGCTGGCATTTTTTTTGCTTCTGCATCCGACAACCCATTAGCTGTCTGAGGTATATGAATATCTTTCACCGAAAAATCACCTTCTTGAGCAGGCCTCTTTTTACAAGCATTGAAAAAAAGTAGAAATATTGCAGTTATCAATAATATCGTTTTTTGTTTCATATTCCTAATTTTGATAAAGACCACGACCCACTTTAATTAGTTGACCATTTTCTCGTAGCTCAACTATAAGTCTGTCTAAAATTCCATTTATAAAAACTTTGCTCTTATCCGAACTATACCATTTTGCTATTTCAATATATTCATTAAGAGTAACTTTTATGGGTATTGTTGGAAATTCTAACAACTCACACAATGCCATTTGCATCAATAGCATATCCATATTATTAATTCTATCTAATTCCCAATTCTGAAGTTTTTCCTCGATCATCTTTGTATAAGTTTCTCCATTTTGCAAAGTTTTACGAAATAAAATGGGAGCAAAATCTCGAGCATCATCGTCAGCGTAAACACCTCCTATACTTAATTCTTTTTCTTCTGAAAGAAGAGAAATAGATTGATAAAGCGAAAATATAGCCTCATTATAATCGCCAATCCAATGTACATTGATTTCTCCTAAATGCCAATTCAATAGATCATTATTAGCAAATACGTCTTTAATAATTGCAAGAACCAACTTTTTATCTTCCTTAAAACTCCTATTTTCATTTGACATATAAGCTTCATAATCGGGAAGCTGTTCTATTTCGCGAAATAATCTTGAAATAACATCGGTATCATCAATCCATGTTACATGAAAATTAGCACTTAACGTTTCTAATTCTTTACTCTCTTCAATTATTTTAATGACAGAATTATCCACGAACTTTGTGTTAGGATTTAAATCCTCAGCAGTAGGGTTGTATTTACCCTTAAGACTTTCCAATTTTTTTTCTCTATAAAATGTAATCTCAGGCAACAAGCATAAAAGCCATACAAAGAGTTCGTGGCAAGAGTTTATGGCCTTTTTGAGGTCTTTTTCTGCTTGCACAACACTCATATTCGGATTAGCTTTGTATGAATACAAGGCCTGCATTGTTTTTATTCGTAAATAATGTCTGGTTACCATATTATATCAGGCAATAGTAATTGATTTATCTAAGAGTGAAGAAACTCTCGCCAAGGTATTGATCATCTGTGTAGAGTTGCACACTATATTGACCCTTAATTGCCTTATCGTCAGACATAAGATCCCAAACCAAAGTTACGTTCTGGGCTTTATTATCGTAGTTTACGGCTGTTTTACAAGAATACTGTAATCTTTGACCATTATGTACGAAAGAATATGTATCTCCTGAACCCATAGTAATAATTTTTCCTGTTTCAGGAATTGCAATACGACAATATATATTTACAGGGCCTGGCTCGATAAGTGAATTTTCGCCTAACATAAGAGTTGTTTTTATACGTTTCACTTTAGAGGCTTTGTCGGTTTGTTCTTCCGCTCCTTTATTACGAACAATATACCCTGCGCTCTTGATGTTATAAGCCTTAAAAGTTGCGGCCTTACTGATCTTTTGTTCTAAATCTTCATTAGACTTTTGAATGGTACGTGTAACTTCTCGCTCTTGTTCCAGAGTAGCACGAACCTGTTGATTTTCTTCTTTTAAAGCCTGATTCTCAAGATATAGTTGATCCATCTCTTTAACATATTCTTGAGAAATATTTTGAAGACGTGCAAGTTGCTTACGAATCCTATTGTAATCGGCTTGACTGTTTATAAGTTTCTCTATTTCGGCTGCACTTGCCATAATAATACTATCTTTCTCACTCAATTGGTCAGATAGTTCGCCATATTGCTCTTTAATACGATTATGTTCAGCCAACAAAGAATCTAATTCTGTCTGAAGTTCGGCATTTTTATTCTCTACCTCAGTATATACTTTATTCAATGTAGGTTTTGCAAAAAATGCAAAATAGAGAGTTGAACATAGCAATAACCCTGATAAAATACCTAATACAATAACCCATTTTTTTAAAGAATTTTGCTGTTTCTCATTCTGTCCTTGGTTAGAACTCATTTTTGAACCGTAGGTTTCCATATATCTCTTTTTATTCGTTTAATAGATTTTAACGTTAAATTTCTTCAAAAATTATACTTAATTTCTATTTTTATTTCTTAACTTCCAAATAACTTCTGAGTTTTTTGGGAAGATAAAATGTATTTTTCTTGTCCATATAAACTATAACAGACTCCAAATCAACTCTTTGATTGTTAACTAACACATAGTTAGCATAACTTTCAGCTAAAAGAGTATTTTTCTTATTTTTCACCGTTAAACGGAAATCTTCCTTGTCTAAACTATCTATTTTTATATCAAAACCTTCAAAAACTATAGTGTGAGGAGTAAATATTTCTTCGGTCAGATTGTGCATTTTGTCTGTAAGATTCATCTGTTTGCAAAGATAATTAAAAATATCAACATTTGTAGGACAACCTGTAAGTATATCGTTTTCAGGATGATAAATTGCTAAGAATACATTTTCTATTGTATGTCCGAAGGTTGTAAATCCAAAGTACGTACGTCCATACAAAACTTGACTGAGCATTTTTGTAAGAGAAAGATTTGTTTTTCTTTGCTCCTTTGAGAGATACGATTTATTATAATCTCGTGCGGTTGAGAGGTATGAAATTTCAGAACGTTGAGGTATAAAACCGAAGTATGTATCAAAAAGTTGAGGCCATTCGGCGGTATCAACTTCTTTCATTTTCTCGCTCATTGTCCAATTTGAAAGTTTATAATTATCAATTGGAGACATAATTTCCTTAAGCGACAACTTGTCGTAACCACTATTAGACTTAGTGTTTCCTACTGTTACTGAACCTGTTCCGTGATCAGGCAACACAATCACGACTGTTTCGCCATTTTTTTTTGCAAATTCAAATGCCTCTCCACACGCTTTATCAAACTCTAAGAGCTCAATCATGGCGTTTTTAGCATCGTTGTCGTGAGCTGCCCAATCCACTTTGCTGCCCTCAACCATCAAGAAAAAACCTTTGTCATTTTTGGATAAAAGTTCTAAAGCTTTTACAGTCATCTCTGCAAGAGAAGGCATTTTATTCGCATCGGCTTCAAGGGTATAAGGCATAGACGTTTCTCCAAAGAGTGCCCATACTGGCATTCTTTTACAAGTTCTAAAACCATCAATATCATCAATATATACACTGTAATTTTCTGCTTTTAAATCTTCCTGATATTTCTCAGAGAGATATTTAACACCGCCACCCATAACCACATCTAAATGATTATGAACCATTTGGGGAATAATCATACTATATCTTCCTCGAGAATATGAGTGTGCTGAACAATCTGCTGGCGTAGCATGAGGAAATTCGCAAGTGAATACAAGTCCTGTTGATTTTCCATGAAGAATTTTTGAAGCCTCAAGAACCGTTGCAAGAGGCTGATAAGCACGAGTTGCGTCAATAGGAATCAAGTCTTGGTCTGTTGCAACTGGATATGTAGAAACAAAAGCCGTTTGGGTAGGCTGCCCAGAAACATAACAAGATGTTGTTGGAGCTGAATCGCCTATCGGAGCATCTGAAGAATTTGTTCTTACTAAACCACATATATATGGGTCAATATTCAACGTTGTTTGAGATGAATCTAAATAAGTTTGATACCAACGAGCCGCTGAAAGCAAACTTGTAGATGTGCCATCAGGTATCATCAATATTACATTCTTAATTGGTTTATGTTGCGAAAACGCAAACAAAATCAAGAACAACAAGACTTTAGTGAAAAAGAGTCGCTTCATTTTGCTTATTTATAAAAACGCGCAAAGATACAACTTTTCCAAAAATGAATCACTCTATTACATTAGAACATTTTTTACAAACTTAAAATTTTCATTTTTATACACTAATAGTAACTATTCCGAAAAAAATGTACATTTGCGGTTAGTAATCAAATCATCTTGCTTATGAAAACTTTGAGAATCGAAAAGAAAGAATATCTTAGAACAGGATATGACCCACACGATATTGATATTGTGGAATATACGGAGTTGACCGCCGAATACAACGATAACGGTCTCCTTACACGCGAAGAACGCTTTAACCATGACGGCAGCAGAAATACATTGACCCTGAACGTTTATAACGACAATGGCAAACTTCTTCTGACCGAACAATATGACCAGGACAATATTCTACTACAAAAAACTGAAAATTCCTACGATGAAGATGGTAATATCCTGTCTCAAACAAACTATTTCGGTGATGCTTCTGACAAATATACTTCAAAATACATATACAACGACCACAAAAATCTTGAACGAATTGAAGTCTATTTTAACGATGAGTTAGATTATGTGGAGAAAACTTTCACATATAATGATGGTTACGTTGACACCGAGATAGAAAATGACGACTACGGAGAAGTTATGTATTCTACTCGCTACGAATACAACGAGAAAGGACTTCTATCGAAACTGACAAGAGATGAAATTCAAAACAAAGATCGTAGGGTATATGAATTCTACTACAACGATAATGGCGACCGAGTTAAAGATTTAGTTTATGATTATGGAATGAAACTTATTGCCAAAACAAACCGAAATTTTGATGAACAACACCGCTTGTTAGGGTATATTGAAGAAGATTTAGACAACTATCGGGAGATAAAAATTGAACACAAAGACAATCTCGTTGTAAAAAATTCTATTCTTGATATAAATTCTCAAATTATTAGTTGGGCTGAATACGAATACGATGAAAATGGTAAGGAAATTCACTCTATGGAATACGCTCGCGACGAAGTTGCTCCTGAAAAATACAGAGTAATTCAAGAGACAAATTTCATTAGAGGTTAACATTGCTATAATATGAATCTTTTTTATCTACCTTTATGGTATTTTCAAGCTAAGTTTTTGAAAAAGAGGAAGCCTCTGCAAACGGTTCTTTTCATAACAAACAGGTGTAATCTATCATGCAAACATTGTAGTGTTTATGAGCACCATACACCTATCGTAAAAAGTTATGAACAGATAAAAGATGAACTTAAATACTCTTACAATTTAGGGTCAAGATTTGTAGATTTTGAAGGCGGTGAGCCGACTCTTTGGCGAGATGGCAACTTTTCTCTAAACGATCTTATTGACCTCGCCCACAAGATAGGTTTTTTTAGCACTACAGTAACAACCAACGCTCAACAACCTTTTTCTAATTTAAAGGCTGATTCTATATGGGTTAGCATGGACGGAATCTATGAGTATCACGATGCGGTGCGCGGCTCTGGAACTTTCGACAAACTTATCAAAAACATAGCCGATTGTAATCATAAAGCACTAAGTGCCAATATGGTTATCGATTCTAACAACTACGTTAATGTCGCTGACACATTAAATTTTGTAAAAAACAATCCGTTTTTAAAAAGCATAGCTTTCAATTTTTACACTCCCGCTTTCGGAAACAATAGCGACCCGTTTATCCTTGATTGGGAAAGGCGAAAATCAATTTTAGACTTTCTAATTTCAGAAAAAAAGAGAGGTGCTCCTATTATGAATTCAACTTCTGGGTTAAAAAGAATGAAAAATTTATCATTTGAGAAAGTTTGTTGGATGTGTAATTATATTCTTCCTGATGGAACAAGACTTTCTGAATGCGTTGGCAAAAGTGCTGGCGTTTGCGAATATTGTGGTTTTTGCATGGCTGGGGAAATGCGCAGTGTTATAGATTTTCGCCCTGACACATTGCTTGCTGGACTAAACTTACGAATTTAGATTATGCAGTAATAAATTATAAATCCAACTATACCAGATGTAACAACTAATAAAATTGGATTAGCTTTATACTTTATAGATGCAAAAAAAGCAACCGTAAAAAGTGCTATACTAATAAAAAACTGAATAACACTATCATTAAAAGAACCGAAAGTCTCTTTATTTACTAATAAAACCGCTGCAACTGCTATCAATCCTACAACAACGAGTTTTAAAATATTCAAAATTGTTATTACTATAGGATTACTTTTATATTTGTTGATATACTTGCAAGTTATAAGCAACAATATAAAAGGCAGAAGAATCACCGAGAAAGAGGCTAACATTGCTCCAAGAATACCAAAAAAAGGGTCATAACCTGCGTTAATAACAGCAGTATAACCAGAATATGTGGCGACATTGATTCCTATAGGACCTGGAGTTATCTGACTTGTAGCAACCACATCTGTAAATTCTTTAGCTGTTAGCCAAGCATTTTTTTCAACCACTTCGTTTTGAATTAAGGCTATCATGGCATAGCCTCCACCAAAATTAAAAATACCTATTTTTATAAAGGTATAGAAAAGTTTCCAAAAAATCATTACAAATCCTCCTTTCTTTCAAAGAATTTAGCAAATAAAAAACCTCCTATACCTGCTATTAGTATAATCCATATAGGTGAAACAGCTAAAAACCACACAAGTAAAACCACTATTATTGGGATCCAAAAATTGTATTTATTGATTTTTGCAGTTTTCGCCATTTTAAATACTGTAGCAGTTATCAACGCTACAACAACAGGACGAATACCCTTAAAAACAGACTCTATTATTTCATTTCCTTGGAGATAATGCAGACTTCCAGCCAACGCGAGGATTATAATAATAGGCATCATAATGTTTCCAACAACTGAAGCCACAGCTCCCGATAAACCTCTTACTTTATTACCCACTACAGTGGCCAAATTTACTGCAAATACGCCTGGCATTGCTTGCGACAATGTAATCACGTCCATAAACTCACTGTTATTTAGCCATTTATGTTTCTCAACCAACTCTTTTTCCATCAGAGGAATCATAGCATAGCCGCCGCCAAGAGTGAAAGTTCCAATCTTAAAAAAAGACCAAAACAATTGTCTTAAAGTTGCCCTTGTCATCCTTTTTAATCTTGTTTTCAATATATCATTACTGTTTGTAACAAATTTTATTGATATAATCAACAGCACTCATATTTCGCAACGAAACCACATCTATCCAACCACTTTCTATAGGAAATACTTTGTTGTTTTTTACAGCTGTAAGTAAAGTGTAAGGGTAGCGCGATGTGAAAGCCTCTTTGTCTTCGCTCCTAACAATAATAATGTCAGGGTCAATATTAAAGAGATATTCTCGGCTAATATTCCAACTACTCAGTGTATCACCAGCGTTGCGGGCACCAGCCAACTCTATAATCTCTTGAATATGTGTGTTTTTAGGAGCAGTAAAATCTCCAGCATCTCCAAATCCTACAACATAATACACTGTTTTACGGTCTTCAGGATTGGGAGCTTTTTCTTGCAACTGAGCTACTTTTTCCGACCACTTTTTGGATTCTTCTTGAGCTTTTGATTCACATTCAGAAATTCTTCCGATAATTTCAATCATTTCAGACATTCCTTCCAACGAAGACTCTTCAACGATACAGATTACAGGAATTCCCATTTTTTCGATAGCATCTACATCTTTCTGAGAAATCATAGAACCTATAAGAACAACATCTGGATGCAGTGAAAGAAGTTGCTCAAAATTGATATTGTGCATTCCTCCAATCTTTGTTATCTTTTCAGTTTCTGGCGGGTAGTTGCAGAAATCCGACACACCTACCAACTTATCTTGCGCACCTACAAGAAAAACAACTTCTGTTATAGCAGGCGAAATAGAAACTATCCTATGAGGAGCGGAATCTAATTTTACAATTCGATGATACGAATCTTCCCAAGAGAAAAATATTCCATCTTTCTCAACTTTAGGTGAGTGGCAAGAAGAGAAATAGAGAATAAAACCAAAAATCAGCAGTAATAAAGAGTATTTTTTTTTCATCTTCTATATTTATTTTCTCATGATAACACTACCGCTACCTTGATGAGTAGCTAAGACAAGAACCTCGGCAATTTGTACATGAGCTGGAGCATTTGCAGCATAAACCGCAACATCTGCAATATCATCGCCTGTTAAAGGCTTAATACCTTTATAAACATTAGCGGCGCGCTCCGTATCTCCATGAAAACGAGTGTTGCTAAAATTAGTTTCTACAAGACCTGGCTTTAAGTTTGTAACACGCAAAGA
>CADBTU010000068.1 GCA_902797625.1 uncultured Bacteroidota bacterium
ACTTCAGACCTTTCTAACGGTCTTTATATTATGAAAGTATATACTGAAAACGGTGTTTCAAACCAAAAATTCTCAGTTGTTAAGTAAGATAAATTATTCATTTTAGTAATTCAAAGAAGGCCGACTAAAAATCATTTTTAGTCGGCCTTATGTATTGCTGGTGCTTTTATAATGTGGCAATAAAAAAAAATGTAAATTTGCAGAATGTTTGTATTGGGATGTATAAACTTATAATATACAGTCAGTCAGCAACTTCGCACCGCTAAATACCTTGTTAATTGTGCTGAGTTTTGTCGGAATATGTGCGAAATATCTTAATTTTTGTAGAAATTAAAAAATAAAATATGAAGATATTATTTGTAATAGATACCTATTACACAAACAATAATGGAACAAGTATATCTGCGCAGCGTTATGCAAAGGAGTTGCGTAAAAGAGGTCATGATGTAAGAGTACTTACAGCCAACGATTCAGGAGAGAACGACCTCAATCTATTTTCTGTTAGATATTTTCATGTGCCAATATTTCAACCTTTGATGAATAAGCATAACTTTTCTTTTGCAAAAGCTTGGGGAAAAGAATCAGAAAGAGTTATTCATAAAGCAATAGAATGGGCTGATATAGTTCACTGTTTTTTGCCATTTCGATTAGAAATAGTTGCTCAACGCTACGCTAAAAAGCTTGGTAAACCTTGCACAGGTGCTTATCACATGCAACCCGAAAGTATTACTGCGAATATAGGTCTTCATAAGATAACTTGTATTACAAATTTTTTGTACCAACGTTTTCGCAAATGGATGTACGATGATTTTCGTCATGTACATTGTCCGTCTCAATTTATGGCTGACACAATCAAAGAACAGGGTTATAAAGCTAAATTACACGTGATAAGTAATGGCATACAATCTGAGTTTATTGAAGCAGGAAAACGAAATATTCAAGAATATCGCCCTGAAACCTATGATAAATATAAGGGAAAAATTTTAATAATGATGGTTGGGCGTTTGACACGTGAAAAACAACAAGCTTTAATTATGAAAGCTGTTCCCTATTCCAAATACGCAGATCGCATACAATTGATATTTGCAGGGCGAGGACCGATGTTAGAAAAGTATGAACGTTTGGGTAAAAATCTGCCATTAGAACCACAGTTTGTTTATGTGAAAAGAGATGAACTTATTTCTCTCTTGTCGCAAGCCGACCTATATGTTCACGCCGCAGATATGGAGTCTGAAGCAATTTCTTGTATTGAAGCTTTTGCAACAGGTCTTGTGCCTGTTATCGCTAATAGCAAATTGTCGGCAACCACACAATTTGCCCTTGACGAACGCAGTCTGTTCAAAGCTGGCGATGCTAAAGACCTTGCCCGTGCAATAGACTATTGGCTCGATAATGCCGATGAACGCCTTAGAATGGAAAAAGAGTATTCAAAATCAGCTGAAAAATATAGTATTGATAATTCAATTACTAAATTTGAAGAAATGTTGAATGAAGAACTTGCAGACAATGAAAAAGAGAAGTTGGTATAAACTATTTATTTTACTGCTGTTAAGTTTTACATTAAATAATATTTACCCTCAAAATGATAATAAGTATAAGTCTCTTCTTTTTAATGAAGATGGCTCAGTAACTTTTATATATAACAATCCTAAAGCAAAAAAAGTAAAGATTTATTGTGATTGCCGTTTGCATATTGAATCAAAGTCTGTAAAACGTGAGAATTATCATAAGGCTAAGATGAAGAGAACAAATGACAAGATTTGGTACTACACAACACCACCGTTAGCACCAGAGGTTTATACTTATCATTTTAGTGTTGATGGTGAAATGGTGCCAGATCCATTAAATTCTGATTCAGTGCGCGTGAGAACAGATAAACTTAGTGTTTTTGTAATTACAGGAACCTCTCAATCAGACCTATATATATCAGATACACTCTCAGGCAAAGTTGATACTCTTAGCTACGAAAATCCTTACGGAGGAAAAATACGTAACCTTTTTGTTTATACACCTCCACAATATTATATCGATACAACTCTTAATTATCCACTACTTTATCTCTTACACGGTCTTAATGGTAATGAATCAGCATGGAACGACCGCGGAAGAGCAACTCAAATTCTTGATAATCTAATTAAAAATAATAAGGTAGAACCCCTTATTTTGGTGATGCCTGATGCCAACCCCGAATGTCTAATATCCCAAAAGGAAGATGTTGGACTTATGAAAAATATTTTTTTATATCCTACGTGGAATAAATTAGAATTTGAAAATGCTTTTTTAGGAATAGACTCTTTTTTGAGTACAAAATATCGTTCTTTTGATATTAAAGGCGGAAGAGCAGTGGCAGGCTTGTCTGCAGGTGCTAAACAAGCAGCAAATCTTGCTAATATGTATGATAGCACTTTTAAATATGTTGGACTATTTTCTCCAGTGGTTAGAAAAAAACATCTTCCTAAAGATAATTACTCAAAATATTGGATTGGAGGTGGAACAAGCGATTTGTTTCATTATCAGATTAACAAATTTAGAAAAAAAATGCAACGTCGTCATATTCCATATACTATGTATAACTCTATGGGAGGACATACTTGGCGCAATTGGCGTGTGTATTTAACCGAATTTGCACAATTTCTCAAATTCTAAATTAAACAATTTATTCTCTTTTTTGTCTGTTTTAACGTTTTTTTTTGGAATAATGAAAATAAAATCTAATTTATTAGTATTACTTTTTCTATCTTTAACAGCAATTCTTTTTGCTCAAACACAAATGCCAAATAGTGATTTTGAACAATGGACAAGCACATCTGCGGGAAATGCAATTCCAAAATATTGGCACTCTTACGCAGATGGCGATTGTCAACTAAAAGGAATATACTCTTGGGGCTGTGGTCCGATGCTAAAAAATCATAGTAACCGCACAACAGGATATTCAGGCTACGGATGTGAAATATATGCTACTTCTTTGGCAGGAAACTTAGTGAACGGAGTGATAACAACAGGACAAATGCAATTCGCATCAACTGATAATAAAAGTGCTGATAATTATAGCTATACAGATAAAGATAATAAGGTGGGACATAATGCAGCAATGAAATTTACTGGTCGCCCTGATTCTGTATATTTTTGGTGCAAATTCGATATGAAGAAACCATCAAATGTAGCGGTTGCAAAGTTTCACTTGCATACAAACGTGTCCTATCGCGATTTGTCTATTCATAGTGCTTCAACACCTCAAAAAGGTAAGATTGCTAATGCATTTTGCGATATAAAAGACCAGAACGATAAAAAATGGCACTGTTACAAATATAAGTTCACATACTACGATGAACAAAATAAAGTTGTAAGCTCTTCTTCTCGTACTCCGTCTTATATTCTCGTGTCTTTTTCAACAAATAAAATAACAAAGGGCGGAAATAATGGCGATAAATTGACAATAGATAATATTGTTATGATTTATAACAAACGCCTTTCTTACTTAAAAATCAATGGTGAAGATCTACCTGATTTTAATCCTGATATCCTAATTTACGATTTCTATTGCAATACAGGCGATGATTTCTCAATTTCAGCAGCAGCTCAATCTCCACACGCTACTGTAAAAATTGAAAATCCATCTTTAACAAATATGCGTGTTGCTAAAATTACAGTAATTCACGATGATGGAGAACAAGAGTATTTTGTTAGATTTCACGATGATAGCGAACTTCAAGCAAAAAAATAATATTCTCTCCTAATTATTTTTGCTCCAGATTTTCTATCTAATACACAAGAGGGTAGGATAGAAGCAACATAACTTTTTATGAAAGAGATACCTGATAATATAAAACTAATTTTAAAATCATTACCAGAAAAGCCTGGGGTTTATCGTTTCTATGATGACAAAGGAATTGTTATATATGTAGGAAAAGCAAAGCGACTTAAGAGACGTGTTTCCTCTTATTTTAACAAAGATCATGATTCTGCTAAGGTTAGAATGTTAGTGAGCAAAATTCGACACATAGAGACCATTGTAGTTGGTTCTGAATGGGATGCTTTATTGTTAGAAAATAGTATGATAAAGCAATTTAAGCCAAGGTACAATATTTTGTTAAAAGACGATAAGACCTATCCTTGGATTGCTATTTCAAAAGAACAATATCCACGTATTTTTTCAACTCGACGCCCTGATGCATCTAAAATGCACTTGTTTGGTCCATATTCTTCAGTAAAACAAATGAATATTTTGTTAGACCTTATTCAGGAGATGTTTCAATTGAGGAATTGCAAAATATTACGTAGCAACGACCGTCCATGTATGCAGTACCAAATAAAGAAATGTGCTGCACCTTGTTGCAATTTAATATCAAAAGAGGAGTACGAAGGTAATATTCAAAAGGCAATTCAAATAATTAAGGGAAATAGAAAAGAAGTTATAAAGCAACTTCGTGAAGATATGATGAAATTTGCTGACGAATGGAAGTTTGAGCAGGCCGCAGAACTAAAACGCAAAATTGAATCTTTGGAGATATTTATTGGAAAATCAGTGGTAGTAAATTCGTCTCTTACAAATTTAGATGTTTTTGGTATTGATGAAGATGATGATAGCGTGTATATCAGTTTTTTGAGAATTGTTGATGGTTCGATAGTACAAGCGCACACATTTGAGGTTGATAATCTGATAGAGAGAACGCGAGAAGATGCTTTGTGGGCTGGTATATTAGAGATACGAGAACGCTTAGGGAGCATTTCGCCAACAATGTTAGTACCTTTTTTGCCGTCATTTCAATCTAAAGAGTGGGATTTTCAAGTGCCTCGGCGCGGAGATAAATATAAATTGTTAACTTTAGCTAATCATAATGCACATTTTTATAAATTAGAGAAGAAAAAACGTCAAGACCTTGTGGACCCTGAGCGTCGTGGAGTACGTGTTTTAGAAGCTTTACAGAAAGCTTTAGGAATGAAAGTTTTACCACGTAGAATAGAGTGCTTTGATAATTCTAACACTCAAGGCGAAGACCCAGTAGCAGCTATGAGTTGTTTCATAGATGGAAAACCTGCAAAAAGCGAGTATCGACATTTTAATATTAAAACAGTTGTTGGAGCAGATGATTTTGCTTCGATGAAAGAGGTTATTTATCGTAGATACCATAGATTGTTAGAGGAGGGAAAATCTCTGCCAGATTTGGTTGTTATAGATGGAGGCAAAGGACAGTTAAATGCTGCGTGGAAATCTATTGTAGAATTGGGAATAGAAGACCGTATTATGATGGTTGGTATTGCCAAACGCTTAGAGGATATATATAAAGTGGGCGATGAATTACCTGTGTATATTGATAAACGTTCTGAAGCACAGAAACTTCTGCAACATCTTCGCGATGAGGTTCACCGTTTTGGTATTACTCATCATAGAAAGCGTCGTTCTAAAACAAGTATAAAATCTGCTTTAGATGATATACCTGGAATTGGGAAAGTGCTTAAAGATAAGTTGTTGCGCAAATATAGAAGTGTGGCTAAGATTGCCGAAGCATCAGAAAGTGAACTCGCTGAAATTATCGGACAGAAAAAAGCGCAACAATTAAAGAATTCAATTACCGTTAAATAAGCAGTTAGCAAGAATCAAAAGCGTTGGCTATGTGCGCGCAAAATTTTAATAGACAGCAACAAAAAAGAGACCAAGTCGGTCTCTTTTTTGTTGCTGTCTATGCGTAAATAGATGTAGCGTTAAGTTGGTTTATTGTTTTTCAGCTTTGATGGCTGCTTGTGCAGCGGCGAGGCGTGCAACGGGAACGCGGAAAGGAGAACAAGAAACATAGTTAAGACCTGTTTTGAAGAAGAATTCAACAGAAGCAGGGTCTCCACCGTGTTCACCACAAACGCCACACTTTAAGTTATTGCGTGTGCCGCGACCTCTATCAACACCAACCTTAACGAGTTCACCAACACATTCTTGGTCGATAGTATTGAAAGGATCTGCTGCGATAATTTTGTCGGCAACGTATTTATGAACAATTGCATTAACGTCATCGCGAGAGAAACCGAAAGTCATTTGAGTTAAGTCGTTAGTTCCAAAAGAGAAAAATTCAGCAACTTCAGCGATTTTGTCAGCAGCGAGGGCTGCGCGAGGAATTTCAATCATAGTACCGAATTTATATTCGAAGTTTACACCGTATTGATGTTGAACTTCAGCTAATACAGAATCAGCAATATTTTTTTGGTGTTTGAGTTCTAAAGAATTGATGGTAAGAGGTATCATAATTTCCAAAACAGGGTGCATACCTTCTTTAAGAAGTTCAGCTGTAGCACTAAATAGCGCGCGGAACTGCGTTTCAGTGATTTCTGGGTATATGATTCCAAGACGTACGCCACGTAGTCCCATCATAGGGTTAACTTCGTGCAAAGCGTCAATACGTCTTTTTAATTCTTCAAAATCGAGACCTCTTTCTTTGGCAACTATGCGTTGTTTTTCTTCATTTTGAGGCACAAATTCGTGTAAAGGAGGATCCATTAAGCGGAAAGTAAGAGGTTTACCATCCATAACTTTAAGAGTTCCTTTAGCAGCTTCACGAATATAAGGTTCAAGTTCTTTTAGAGCTGAGATACGTTCATCTGGGGTGTTAGCGAGAATCATATTACGAAGTTTTTCGAGAGGTTTTTCGCTATTTTTACCATAGAACATGTGTTCAATACGGAACAATCCAATACCTTCAGCACCGAAGTTGAGAGCTGTTTGTGCATCTTCAGGAGTATCAGCGTTAGTACGAACACCCATAGTGCGATATTTGTCAACTAAAGTCATAAACTCTTGGAAAAGAGGATTTTCTGTGGCATCGATCATTTTAATTTCTTCATCGTAAACCCAACCTTTAGAACCGTTAAGACTCAAGATATCTCCTTCTTTATAAGTTTTACCATCTATAGTAAGAGTGCGATTTTCCATATCAATATGTAGAGCATCACAACCAACGATACAGCATTTGCCCCAGCCGCGAGCTACTAAGGCTGCGTGAGAAGTCATACCGCCACGAGCAGTGAGAATGCCGTTAGCAGCACGCATACCCTCAACATCTTCGGGGTTAGTTTCCTCACGAACAAGTATGTTATTGATATTTTTAGCTGTGTACATTTTTGAAGCATCGCTATCGAAAGCAATTCTTCCAACAGCACCACCAGGACCAGCAGGTAAACCTTTAGCTATAACAGTATGTTTTTTCTCGTCCATTGAATCTAAGATAGGGTGTAGTAGTTCATCAAGTTGAGCTGGAGCTACGCGTAGTATAACTTCTTTTTCATTGATAAGGCCTTCGTGGAGCATATCAAGAGCCATAGTCATAGCGGCTACGCCAGTACGTTTACCAACACGGCATTGCAACATATATAGTTTTCCTTCTTGAATTGTAAACTCAACATCAAGCATATCTTTGTAGTTGTTTTCAAGAATAGCACGGATGTCGCAAAGTTCTTTATATGTGTCAGGCATAAGCTCTTGCATAGAGTGCAGGTGCTTATTTTGTTCATTTTTTGTTTCATTGTTCAACGGATTTGGAGTACGGATACCAGCAACCACATCTTCACCTTGAGCGTTGATAAGCCATTCGCCATAGAATTGATTTTCTCCAGTAGCAGGATTACGGGTAAAAGCCACACCAGTAGCAGAGTTTTCTCCCATATTGCCAAATACCATAGCTTGAACATTTACTGCAGTACCCCAATCATCTGGAATGCCTTCGATACGGCGATAAGAGATAGCTTTTTTCCCATTCCAACTCTTGAAAACAGCCTTAATACCACCTTCTAATTGAGCTTTTGCGTCATCTGGGAACTCTGTTCCGAGAACTTCTTTAACTTTTGCTTTGAAAGCGTTAGCAAGTTCTAAAAGTTCATCAGCATTGATGTCTGTATCACTTTTATAGCCTTTGTTGTGTTTGTATTCATCAAGCATATCGTCAAGAATCTTACGAATACCTTTGCCGTCAGCAGGTTCTATACCTTCAGCTTTTTCCATAACGACATCAGCGTACATCATAATTAAACGGCGATATGAATCATAAACGAAGCGCGGATTGTTAGTTTTTTTAATTAGGCCAGGAATAGTTTTTGAACTAAGTCCAATATTGAGAACTGTGTCCATCATTCCAGGCATAGAACTGCGAGCACCAGAACGGCAAGATATGAGAAGAGGATTGTCAGGGTCATCATATTTTAGTCCCATAACATTTTCAACATTTTTCATTCCAGTCCAAACTTCATCCATAAGACCTGCTGGTAAGTTGCAGTTGTTGTCGTAATATGCTGTGCAGCATTCGGTGGTGATTGTTAAGCCTGCAGGAACAGGGAGCCCAAGTAAGCACATCTCCGCCAAATTGGCACCTTTACCTCCTAATAAATTCTTCATGTCCGCTTTACCTTCAGCAGTTTTTCCACCGAAGGTGTAAACATACTTCACTTCGTTTTTTGTCATTTTTAGATAGTTTTTGTTGAAAAAATATTACTCTTAAATCGGTCGCGAAGATACAAAAAATACTTTTTCGCTCTTTACCTTTTTTCCTTAACAAAAAGACCCCTTTCTACAGAATTACGTCCTTTTTTTAAGATTACAATATAACTCCCTGATTCTAAATCAGATATATTAATTTCGGTATTATCTGATACTTTTTTTATGGTTTTTACACATTTTCCTAAAGTATCGTATATAAGCATTTTATCATAGTCGATATTTTTGGCTGAAAGAATAATTTTATCGTTTGCTGGGTTAGGATATAATCTAACTCTGTCGGATTTTATATTGTTAATACCAACATCAGCATCTCCGATAGAGAAACAATATTGCCCAGTAAGAATATTTTCTGCGGTGATTGTAGCGTTGTAGGGGCTTCCAGAGCGATTGTAAGCGATGGGTTGCCAAGGTTGTTTCTCATTTTCTCTATAAAGAAGCCTTAGATTTTCTAAAGAATATCCATTTTCAAAAAGTGCGTAATCGAGTTGATTTTGTGAGCCACGTTGCAACTTAAATGAAATTTTGCCTATAGGAACACCTCCTGCAAACTGTATTGTCCAATAATGTGTTTCAGAAATTTTGCTCACTCCTTCAGGTAACGATTCATAGATTGGTGCTGAATAATGGTGCTCAACTCTAAAAAATGTGGTGTCGTCAATATTGCTGATGTTTATATTGCACATTGCGTCTTCAAATTTAGAAGATCCTGTTTCAAATATAAATTTTTCGTCGTCAATAACGGCGTCAGATAACTTGTCGTGATAATTAATTATCGCAAATACAGGAGAGAATGGCAATGTTACTAATAATTCTGTTATGGAATCTGTTAGTAGCAGATTTTTAACAGTATAAAACTCTCGTTCAGAAGAAACGAAAGTTATTTCAATAGGAATATTTTTGCCTATATGTTCTATTCCATAACCACTTTGCCGAACTTTTATGCTGAAGATCCCGCAGCCATGTCCTTGAATATCGTTTACTTCAAAATCAAAAAATCCAGGTTGATGAATCCAATCGTTATAAAAATCAGATAAATCTATACCCGAGATGGTTGAAAGTACGTTAAAAAGCTCTTCGGAGTTGATGTTTTTGAACGAATATTGTAACAAAAGTTGCCGCAAACTATAGTAAAAAAGAGAATCTCCCATATATGATTTTAGAGAGTGTATCACAAGAGCACCTTTACTGTAAGAATGAGTTCCGTAGGTAAAGTCTTGCGGAACAGCGTCAAGAGCATAATGTTCATGATCATTTTTTAGAATATTTTTAATAACGTCTGTGTGAGTGTTTCTGATATGTTGTAAGTAGGCATCATGATTTTCTGTTGAATATAACAAATCAGCAACTAACGGTTCACAAAAAGAGGCGAACCCTTCGTTAATCCACATCTCTTCAGGTTTTTTACAAGTTATTAAATTGCCAAACCAATGATGAAAAAGTTCGTGAGCATAAACACTTTCGTAAGTAAGAGTTCCGTTTACAAATAGGTTTGGGTATGCAATGTTAGTGGCGTGTTCCATAGCGCCGCCAGTCATAGAAGTGCAAACATATCCTATTCTTGGCCATGAGTATGCCCCAAATTTTTGCTCAAACATTTTGAAGATTGTTTTTAAGTTTATAAACGAAGTGGCAATATTAGGAAATACTGCTGGCGGAGCATAAATGGATATAGGTACAACTTTCTCAAGTCCGTGAACTGTGTCGGAGTAGCATAAATAATTGCCTACTGCAACGGAGGCTAAATATGTTGGAATGGGCTCGTTGAGATGCCAAGACCATATTTTAGTGCCATCATCTAAATCCAAAGAGTCTATCAAAACACCATTACAAATGGCCATTTTTTCAGATGAGGTTCTAATATTGAAAGTGTAAGAGGATTTGTCTGTAAACTCTTCTATGCAGGGGAACCAGCAACGACCATAGTTATGAGGTTGATCGTGGAGCGCAACCCCAACGTTATAAGCGTATTCTCCGCTGTAGTAGAATCCACCAAAATTGTCATCGTAGCTTGGTGTTCCACGATAAAATACGGTTATGATTGCCGAATCCCCATTTTGTAAAGTTGGAACCTCTATGAGAAGTGTATTGCCATTGTGAGTGAAAGAACTATTTTCGTTGTTAACTAAAGTGGAATCTATTGAGAAAGACATCAAATCGAGGCGCACAGTGTTGAGGTTGTTTACTTTTGAAACTATTTTTATCTGTGTGTTTCCTTCGATAATTTTGTTAGAAAAATCAATTATTGAGAGATTTATAGTATAATTGGTGGCGTGAATTGAGTCAACTCGAGTTTGAGCCATTGAAAAATTTGCTATAAAAAATAAGATAAAAATGATAATGTTAGAAATCTTCATATCTTCTCAGTAAATTTGAATAATTATAAAAAAGCGGTTGCAAAGGTAAGAAAAACTTGTCAACAATACATAAAAAATGTATTTTCGCGGTTTAAATGTTTTTATATGGCAAAACTATCGGTAGTTATTCTAAATTGGAATGGGAAGGTTTTTCTTGAAAGGTTTTTACCAACTTTGATAAAAACTTTGCCAGAATATGCTGAAGTAGTAATTTGCGACAACGCATCTACTGACGATTCAGTTGCATTTATGAAAAAAAATTACCCCTATATTAGGTTGCTTCAGAATGGGCGTAACGAGGGTTTTGCAAGAGGTTATAATTTGGCTTTGCAGCAAATTGATGCTAAATACTATTGCTTGTTAAACTCAGATATTGAAGTTACAGAAAACTGGATAGAGCCAATTATAGAGCAGATGGATTCTCAAGAGACTCTTGCTGCTGTGCAACCGAAATTGTTGTCGTACGATAAGCGCGATGAGTTTGAGTATTCTGGAGCATCTGGTGGTTACATCGATAAATATGGTTATCCGTTTTGTAGAGGAAGAGTGTTTGGAAATATAGAGAAAGATTATGGACAATATGACGATATAGCTGATATTTTCTGGGCTTCTGGTGCAGCACTTTTCATTCGTAGCGAAGTCTATCGTACAATGGGCGGTTTGGATGGTGATTTTTTCGCTCACATGGAGGAAATTGACTTTTGTTGGCGAATTAAAAATGTAGGATATAGCGTAAAAGTGAACCCACAGTCGGTGGTTTATCATATCGGTGGCGGAACCCTTCCGAAAAATAACTCGATGAAAACTTTTCTGAATTTTAGAAATAGTCTATATCTTCTGATAAAAAACCTTCCAGATGAAAGATTGGCAAAAACTCTAATTTTGCGTTTCTTCCTTGATCAAGTGGCTGCTTTTTCTTTTTTGTTGCAAGGTCATTTCAAAGACTTTGTAGCTGTTTATAAAGCAATATTTAAATTTGCGACAACATATAAGCATTTCTACAATAAGCGGAATACAATCCCTAAAATAGCGTTCCGCGATTGTTATCCTAAATCTGTTGTTTTTACGCATTACATAAAGCGAAAAACTAAATTTAACGGAAAGTATTTTTCATAAAAGTAGAATTGTATGGAATTATTTTCTCAATTTTATGATATACTACTCATAGTAATGACATTTTTGGGAGTGATAGTTTTTATCGTTCTTCAATTTGTTACTCCAGCGTATGGCATGACATTCAATAATCGTTGGGGAGTGTCAATACGCAGTAATTTGGGCTGGTTTATAATGGAGTGTCCAGTTTTTTTTACTATGTTACTCCTCTATTTTATCTCTTTTGTTTTAGAAGTAAAACCGTTTAATGTTGTAACTTGTGTTATGTTTGTATTCTTTGAGTTTCATTATTTTCAAAGGTCATTTATTTTTCCTTTGTTGATGAAAGGTCAGAGTAAAATGCCAATATCCATTATTATAGTAGGAGCTATATTTAACACTTTTAATGCCATAATGCAAGGCGGATGGTTGTTCTTTTTTAACCCAGAAAACACTTATCAGGTATCGTGGTTTTGGTCGCCACAGTTTATTATCGGAACGACGATATTCCTTATAGGGATGTATATAAACATCTATTCCGACAGAGTTATTCGTGCTTTGCGCTCTGATGTTACCGATAATAATTATTATATCCCTTACGGTTGGACATTCAGAAGGACAAGTTCTGCTAATTATTTTGGCGAAATATTAGAGTGGATAGGTTTTGCGATTTTAACATGGTCGGTGGCGGGCGCAGTTTTTGTGCTTTGGAGTTTTGCTAACATAGTACCACGCTCAAGAGCTGTATATGAACGTTATACACAGTTCTTTGGTAATGAATTTACTTCGTTGAAAAGGTATAAGATTTTTCCTTTTATATACTAAACAATCAGTAACTGTGCATTCCGCCTAATTTGAATAACGTTGGGCCTACCCAACATGTCAATAGCAGTACCATAAATACAGTAATCAAAAAGAAAGTGAACAATACATTATTTTTTACTTTCTCATTTTTAAGTAAAGGTAGTACACTGATACCATAACCAAAAGTTATTAGCGACAAGGTTTCTTTAATGTCCCACCCCCAAAATGTTCCCCATGCGAAATGTGCCCAGATGATGCCAAATATTAATCCTGTAGTGTAAAAAGTTAATCCTATTGTGAATATTTTGTCTGTAGAAATGTTTTGTTTCTTATTAAAAAGCTTTATTCCAGAACTAATCCAAGCGCAAATAAGGATAGCGTATGAAATTACAAAAAGTAACACATGAGGCAAAAACCAAACACTTCGCAAAATAGGTGGAATTTCACTGTTTTGCAACATTGGATTCATTTTGTATATTATCATAACAACAGATATAGTAACAACAGATAATAATCCTAAAAATACCCACTTTTTTTCTGTTTTTAAGAGACTTAAAGAAGAACTTAACATTAGAAATAAAGAGGTTAATATTACAAAAAGTAAACCTAAAAACACAGCATTTCTGTATCTTGATATAGTGATTCGTAAAATAACATAATCTTCGTTATTTGTTGTTTTCCCAATATCAAAAAGGTAGAGACCGTATTGATGATAAAAATATGGCTGATTGACGCTAATTGATATTTTTTCTACATTATCTTTGTATTTAATTGACACATAGGCTGATAAGTGTTTTTCTTTTCCAGAAGAATACCTTTCATAAATAGGTTTGTTTAAATAGATTGAGAAAGGGAGTTTTTTAATTTTATTATCAGAATCTTGTACAACGAATGCTGGCTTATTAATTCCAATAATTTTAAGATCATATTTCTCGAAAGAAAAAAGGTTTAAGCAAAGCAAGACCGTGGCTATAAGAATCGATGTGTAAAAAAAATGGCAGGTATATTTCATATTTTCAAAAAAATTATATTTTTGCAGCGCTTTAAAAGCCACTTTAGCTCAGTTGGTAGAGCAACGCATTCGTAATGCGTAGGTCGCGAGTTCAAGTCTCGCAAGTGGCTCAAAACTTTTGCAAAAATATAAAAAGTCTCGTATTTTCGGGGCTTTTTTCATTAAAATAAAAAATAACATTTGCCGCCAATTAGAAAAAATTGATTTATGCAAGTAACTCGTTTATTCGATATTTTGGAGCGTAATTTGAAAGAATTTCCCAAAGATGATGCTCTATGCTGTAAAGAAAATGGTATTTGGGTAAAATATAGCACAGCTCAATATGTATCAATCGTTAATGATTTATCATACGGTTTGATGCAGTTAGGTATAAAAAAGGGAGATAGTGTAGCAACGATAACGCCAAATCGTCCAGAATGGAATTTCTTAGACATGGCTATAATGCAGATAGGAGCTCTTCACGTGGCGATATACCCTACAATTAGCGAAAGTGACTATCGCTATATTTTTAACGATGCAAATGTTAAACTTGTTTTTGTGGCGGGTTGGGATTTGCTAAAAAAAATAACAAGCATATTAGAAGATAATCCAAAACTTAAAGACAATGTTTACACTTTTCGTAATTTATTAGGATATAAACACTTAAATGAAGTTGTTGAATTAGGAAAGGCAAATCCCGCACCTCAATATTTGCAAGAAATAAAAGATAACATCTCTCCTGACGATGTTGTTTCGTTGGTTTATACTTCTGGAACTACAGGTTTCCCAAAAGGTGTTATGTTAACGCATCACAATTTTTTGTCGAATGTTGAAGCTGTTTTACCTATCATTCCAACGGCAGAAAATAACCGTATTCTAAGTTATTTGCCTTTATGTCATGTTTATGAACGAATGATGAATTATACTTGGCAATATCTTGGTTTACCTGTTTATTATGCAGAAAGTTTGGCTAAAATTCAAGAAAATATGGTTGAATTAAAGCCCGATATTTTTACAACCGTACCAAGATTGTTGGAGAAAGTTTACGACAAAATTTTAGCTAAAGGACACAAATTGCCGAAATTTAAAAAGAAGATCTTCTTTTGGGCCAATGAAATAGCGTTGCAATATGGTGATAATTTAGGTAAAAAGTATGATCGTAAACTTAAATTAGCACGTAAGTTGGTGCTAAATCAATGGAATAAAGCATTAGGCGGTAACTTAAAAGTAATAGTAACTGGTGGTGCAGCAATTCAACCAAGAATCTCTAAAGTATTTTGGGCTATGGGAATCCCTGTCTTAGAAGGTTATGGCTTAACAGAAACCTCCCCAGTAGTTGCCGTTAGTAGTTTCTTTAAAGGTGGATTAGAAATCGGCACGGCTGGTCCAGTGCTTCCTGGAACAAAAGTGCGAATTGCTGATGATGGAGAAATCTTAACTAAAGGTCCTCACGTGATGAAAGGTTATTATAACCAGCCAGAACAAACAGCTGAGGTTATCGATTCTGAAGGATGGTTTCATACAGGTGATCTGGGAAAGTTAACCCCAGAAGGAAGACTTAAAATAACAGGTCGCAAAAAAGAAATGTTTAAAACAGCTTTTGGAAAATATGTGGTACCAACTATCATTGAAAATAAATTCGCAGAAGAATCTTTGATAGATAATATTTTAGTGGTTGGAGAAAATAAACAATATGCAGCAGCTTTGATAGTACCCAATTTTCAAGATTTGAGAGGTTGGTGTACAAGCAAGGGTATTAAATATACTACTAATGAGGAAATGATCGAACATCCTGAAGTGCTGAAACAATATAAAAAAATTGTTGATCACTTTAATAAGTTCTTTGGTGATACTGAAAAAGTTAAAAGATTCTTACTGATGAACCACGAATGGTCTATCCAATCTGGAGAATTGACACCAACATTGAAACTTAAACGTAACGTATTGATAAAGAAGTATGAAGAACAAATCGAGAAACTTTTTATGTAACAATAGATAGCAGAGGCGAGGAGCTTCGAGACGAAGTTTCAACATTGTTGCTGTCTGATAAAATGTGTACTTTTGGCTTAATTTTGAATCTGTGATGTCGTTGAGGAAAAAAATAGGATTTCTGGTCTGCTTTATAACTATATTTCAAATGCTTGGCGCTCAAAATTTTACATCTTCCGAGTTTCCGATATTCATAATAACTACAGATATAGATCCTTATACAGGCAACCATTTACAAATTCAAGATGAACCGAAAATAGGCGCAAATCTTAAAATTTTATATCTAAACGACTCAACTCGCAATTTTCTTTCTAATCAAAATGATTCATATTTCTTAAATTATAATGGTCGCATAGCTATAGAAACAAGAGGTTCTACGTCGCAGTCATACAACAAAAAATCATACGCTTTTGAAACTCGTTTAGATGATAACGAAACGAATAATAATGTTTCTTTAGTTGGTATGCCAGATGAAAACGACTGGATACTAACTGCAATGAACGATGAACCTTCATATCTTCGTGATTGTTTATCGTTTTGTCTTTATGAAAAGCTTGGATATTACTCTCCAAGAACTAAGTATTGCGAAGTCATAGTTAACGGTAATTACAGAGGACTTTATTATTTAACAGAAAAAATAAAAGTTGATAAAAATCGCGTAAATATTGAGAAGCTTGAATCTAATGAAAATATCTTTCCTAATCTTTCTGGAGGGTATATTGTTAAAGCCGATAAAACAACTGGGGGAGATGAGGCAGCTTGGACTACTTCTGCATACAATTATTATGAAGATGTGAATTATATTCATCACGCTCCAAAACCAGAACTTATTACAAATTCTCAAGCTAAGTATATTCGCAATTATTTTGATACTGTTTTTTCTCTCGTAGAAAGCCACAATCAAGATGTTTTACATGGGTTTCCAGCATATATTGATATTATGTCGTTTGTGGATTTTATGATTATGGGTGAATTTTCATCAAATGTTGATATTTATCAAAAAAGCACTTTTTTTCATAAAGATAGAGGAGGTAAGCTGAGGGCAGGTCCTATTTGGGACTATAATCTCGCATACGGTTACGACTTTGGTCAGATTGGTCGTTCAGGATATGATGTACTTCAATTTGAAAACAATGACAATACAGGTTCGGATTTTTGGCATCAGATGTATGAGGACGACAAATTTTATTGCATTTTAACTCATCGTTGGAAAGAACTGACAATAAGTGGTGCTCCATTAAATTATTATTCGGTAGTTCATATAATTGATTCCATACGAAATATGATTGCTCCCGCTGTAAATCGCGATAGAAATAGATGGTCGAAAAATTATAATTATCTCAGTCATATCAATTCTATGAAACAATGGCTTCAAAATAGATATTTGTGGTTGAACAATATCTGGAAAGATAATGATGAATGTTTTTCAGAGGAAGTCCCATCTTTGGTGATTTCAAAAATAAATTACCATCCTATTTCAAGTTACGGTTATTCTTCTAAAGATTTAGAATTTATTGGAATAACAAATAATAGTAGTGATACTGTAGATGTTTCGGGATGTTTTTTTAGAGAACTTGGGATAACTTATACTTTTCCTGAAAATTCAAAAATTGCTCCTCTACAAGAAGTGTATATTGTTTCCAACCCAGAATCTTTTTATGGTCGCTATGGTCAGGTTGCTTACGGACGATTTCTACGTTCATTATCTAATAAGTTTCAAAAACTTGTGCTCGCAGATCCGTGGGGAAGAGATATTGATGATGTAACGTATTATGATTCGTTGCCTTGGCCGCTTGAAGCTGACGGTCAAGGTTCGTTTCTCTCTCTAATAGATTTGAATCTCGACAATAGTCTGCCGTCAAGTTGGACTACAGAATCAGAATTTGTTGGTGTTCAAGATATAACTGATTTTTCGGAGGTTATAACAAGTCCAAATCCCACTCACGATTTCTCGCGAATTACAAGTTTGTTTAACATCGTTGATGGATATGTGTTATACGATGTTTCTGGACGAGAGATTTCATGCGGAAATGTACATGATTACAATTTTACAGTTAATTTGTTAAATTGTAGGGTAGGGGTCTATTTTCTCAAAATTAATTTTATCAATAAAAAATCTACTACGATAAAGATATTGAAAAATTAAAGTATCACTCCTTATTTAGATACTCAGCGGCGTATTTATAGAATTTTTTAGACATCTCAATGTTTCCTCGTCGTTCAGCTTCTTTAGCTATGCTGATATAAGATTCGTAAACACCTTCACGCGAGAGCATAAGTCCTTTGTAGTAGTCGTCGTTACAATAACCACTTGGCATATTATTACAAAAATGTTCTAATGCGTAAAAAACTTCCAAAGCTTCGGCCGCGCGCCCTGATTTCACCAAGTTATCTCCGTGAGAGTATAATTCTTCATACAAAACCAAAGTAAAATCTGAGACTTCACGTTCAACATCATCCGATAAGTTCTCTTGGGAATATACTTTGTGAATATACTCAACACTCTCATCGTATTTCTGGGTTGCGAGTTTAATTTTAGCAGTTTCTAAAAGAGATTTCGGATGGTGTGGCTGATATTGTAGTGCTCTATCAAGGTGATAAAGAGCTCTTGAAGTATCTCTAAAAGCTAAGTCTTCTTTGGCTAAAAGGAAGAATATATCTCCTATTTTCGATTTTTTATGTTGAAAACTATCGTTTTTAACAGTTGTTTTTTGATATATAACATCAAAATTGTGTTTAAGAGCATAAAAATCAGCGGTTTTATCAGCAGAGATTTTTTCAGCAAAGAGTTTTTTCTCTTTATCCATCTCTTTGATAATATCTTCTAAAAGAATGCAATGAAGCGAAAGAATTTCAGGGTTATCGCTATCCAAAGATTTTGAGCGGGAACTCCAATCGTCAATTTTTTTCGACAATAAAACACCTGCTGATTGTGATAAACATTCAGAACAAAAGGTAAAAACTAAAAAAAATGCAAGAATCTTTCTCAAAATTCTATTTTAAGAATTCCTCAATAGTCTGGTCGAGTTCTTCTTCCGAGGGAGCTCCAACCATTGCACGCGGCTGTTCATTGGGTTTGAAGAAAATCAATGTAGGAATATTTTTAATACCTAAGGCTTGAGAAACATCTTGTGCTTTGTCAACATTGATTTTGTAAATAATAAATTTTCCTTTATATTTTTCAGCGAGACGTTCAATTGCGGGTTTTATCATGATACAAGGGCGGCACCAATCTGCATAAAAATCCACCAAACAAGGTGTTTTACCTTTATAGCTTAAACCTTTATCGTTATGTATTTCTGTTATTTTTTCAATAAATTCAGCAGAAGTAAGTGCTATAACTTTTCCTGACAAATCTTCTTCAATTACAGGAGCGTCCTCAGCTTGTGTGGGCGATACGTACAAGTATTCGCTTTGTTGGTTTTTAGTATTGTTTTCAGTTAAAACAGCCTCTTGACTGCTTTTGTTTTGTCCGCAAGCGGAAACAAAAAGAGAAATTCCCAAAAATAATAATAGGTTTCTTTTCATTTTTTGATTTTTTTATATGATTTTATAATAGATTCTTTAAAATAATCACCGCGTTCTTCAAAGTTTTTAAATTGATTGTAACTTGCTGCTGCAGGCGAAAGCAGTACAATACCGCCGTTAGGAGTTTTTTCAAAGGCAAAGTCTGTCATCTTTTCAAAATCATCGGTTTCTAAAACGTTCTCAAACACTATTTTATTGTCGCAACAAAGTTGAAATACTCTTTTTCCAGCAGGGCCTGTGAAGATGATGTTATGTATATTGTTGTTTTTAAGGAAGTTAATTAAAGGTATGTAGTCTATACCGCGGTCGAAGCCTCCAATAATTAAAGTGTCCACTTCGCGCAAGGCTCTGCACGCAGCAATAGTTGCTTCAGGTATAGTTGAGATACTATCGTTGTAGAATTCTATTCCGTTGTATTTGCCAACAAATTCAATTCTATGAGATAATCCTTTGAATGTTAGTAAACTTTTCATTATCTGTTCGTGTGTTGCACATAGTTTTTTGCAGATAGCAATCGCGGCCATGATGTTGAAATAATTATGAGTTCCAGGCAGATTTTTGTAATCTACGAGGTCGTATTCGTCAATAATTTCGCCATCATTCATAAATTTTACAAGATGACTTGAGCACCTAACGTGATATCCAGTATGTACTTTTGTTCCAAAAACACATTTATCATTGTCTATACGATAACCCTTCACTAACATAGGAATGTGTAAATCATCACCGTTGTAAACTAAAAAATCACCATTTTTTTGGTATTTGGCAATGTTTAACTTTGCAATTTGGTAGTTGTTGAAAGAGTTAAAGTGATCTAAATGTTCTTGGTATATATTCAAAAGCACTGCGTATTTGGGCGAAGTGTTTACAAATTCAAGTTGGTGAGCAGAAAGTTCGGCTATTATTAAAGATTTAGAAGAGATTTTTTCTAAAATATCAAAAAATGGAGTTCCAATATTTCCAACTAAGAATGTATCCTTGTTAACATCGCTCATAATATGGTAGATGAGAGAGGAGGTTGTACTTTTTCCTTTGGTTCCTGTAATACCAATTGTTTGTTCCCCAAAAAACTCAAGGAAGAGGTCTGTTTGAGAGGTGATTCTTTCAGATTCAATGTAATAATCAATATGGTTGAAATTGATACCAGGACTTTTGAATATAAGATCGTAATTGTTAAGATTTCTGTCGTATTTTTGACCTTTGATAAACTTTATATGTTTATCGTTGATGTCATCGGTGTAAAGCTCTTCATTGCGGTCGGCGACAGTGATGTTCATTTTAGGGAAGTGTCTGCGAATAAAATTGTATGTTGAGACACCTTCCTTACCAAATCCTAAAATAATAATTTTTTTGTCTTTTATCTTTTCAAGAAGAAGTTGAAGACTCATAGGTATAAATTTTTCAGTTGGCAAAGATAAATAAAAATAAAAAATCAGAATGCGTAACCGATGGCAACTTTAAAACCATTAGATATTCTATAGCGATTATGTTCGGCAAATAGCCATTTAAAATTGATAAATTTACCCATTGAACTTCGTGTTGGATCATATATAGGAACAGCGTAATCTATGCGTATGACAAAGAAATTGAAATCAAGACGGAGCCCCAAACCAGCATCAAAGGCAAGTTCTTTATAGAAACGTTTGAATGAAAAATCTGCGCCTGGCATATCAGGGTTCGCTCGTGCAAGCCAAATATTTCCTACATCAACAAAGATACCATATTTGAGAGATCTGTAAATAGTACCTCTATATTCAATATTAAACTCTATTTTCACATCGCCAGTGAATAAACTATCTAAACCGTGTTCATAGCTTCCAGGACCAAGCCCACGGTAACTCCAACCGCGCATACTATTGCTTGTACCCATAAAAAATCCTTTCTCGTAAGGAATATAAGAATCTTTATCTAACGGGATGAAACACCCTAAGTCGGCACGCATAGCAATAGAGTTGTTGTTGTTTATAGAATATGTGTAATTCCACAATATTTCTATTTTTTCGTATGTGGAGTAGTTGTATCCAATACTATCTAATTTGTTTTGACTTAATATCCATCTTTGATTTCGTGCGAAAAGCGCGTTTAGTCCCTTTAATATAAGACCAGAAGTTTCGAAATTTATATTTAAGTGCATATTGTGCTTCCTTGTTTCTAAGAATTTGGGAACCAAATAGTTGAAGGAATATTTCCCCGATAGCAGAAGAAATTTGCCGAATTTGTTTTGATAACTATCAGGGTAACTTTCATAGTTTATCAATTTTGCAAATCTTTTATTACTATTGTTTATAGTACTTACATCAATAGGGCTGAAACTGTGAGATATGTAGTAATTAGGATTCCATTTGTAAGTTATTGCAGCATTGTACATAAGTCTGCGATATAATCCAGAATAGTTGATGCCGAAGTTTAAGGTTGTTCCTCTTGATATTGAATTTTCACTTATGCGGCGGTTAAAAAGAAACAATCTATTCGGAAAATCCAAAGTTGCAGAGACTCCAAACTCTGGGTATGATAAGTTCTTGTCTTTTTTGAATAAGTTGTTTAAAGAGTAGTAAAAATATCCACCTGATACATTTATTGTAAGATGTTCAGCTCCGCGAAAAAGATTTCTGTTTGTATATGAGATTGAAATCGCAGACTTATCATTACGTAAGTCTATTTGTCCTCCCATACTATGTTGTTTCTTGCGGATTAGGTTGTAGTAAGTATCTAAATAGCCGATTTTATTTATTGTGTCAAGCAAAGATTCATTTTCGCGTATGTTAATACCAATGTATTCATAGTTATCAAGAGAGGTTAAAGTTCTATTACTTTTTGTGCGAACTACCTGAGAATAAGGCTCTAAGGTGTAGCTAAATATTGAGTTAGCTAAGGTTTTTGCATTCAAATATCTCCAAGAGTCTATAGTTTCATCTTTAGGGATTATGAAATATAATTCTGAACTATCTTGTTTAGACTTCCAATGAAAATATGTGGTGTCATATTCTTGATTTTGAGCTGTATAAGTTTTTGCATCAGGGAATATGTAGTTATTGTTGAAATAGTATTTATATAGGTAGCGAGAAGCGGTTTCATTTTCAGGAATTTTAATAACAATTTCAATAGAAACGCTGTGAGGGTCGTTATTGATAGTGTCGGGAATGTCATAAGTAACATCGCACCGAATTATTGATTTTTCAACGTAATAGTAGCCCTCATCTCTTATTAGGTTAATAATTCTCGTAAGCTCATCTGTGATAATATTTTCATTATATTGCATTCCTTCGTGCAATAATGAATTATTTTGGTTAATAACGATAATCTTTTTGTATTCAGGAATAGGAATATTATAACTTATTTTGCTAATGGTGTAAAGTTGATTCGCGGTAACAAAATAATTAACAGAGGCTTTCTTTTTTGATTTTCCTCTATATTTAACATTGTATAATATTTCAGAATCGAAGTATCCTAATTGTCGCATTACAATTTTTAGTTGTTCTACAGAATTGTATATTTCGTTGCTGTCAAGCAAGGCAGGAGCTTCTCCAACTTTTTCACGAAGAAATTTTTTAAAACCATTATCTTTTGTTACTCCGTTTTTATTGTAAGTGGGTTGCCCCCAATCGTAAAAAACAGTTTTAACTCTGAATAGGTCAAGAAATTTCTTGTTGGTGATAGGTCTTACATACGATTTTAATTTGTCAAAATCAGGATCTTTTTTGTCAGAAACTTCCACAGAATTTTTAACTAACATAGTCTGATCTTCAGGCAGATGTTTCACAGAACTGCACGAATCAAAGAATATGAGAGTAATAATAAAACCTAAACAACAGCAAAATTTACGACTCATTTTTCACAATTGGATGGAAAATGTATTCGGTACAAAGAATTACAAATACAGTGAAAATAGTATTCCCCAAAATAACAAGAAACGTATGTCCGAAATTCTTAAAAGTCATAGTTTCAAGAAGTGTGGAGGAAATCTCGTAAAAAGAAACGAGAGCCAGAGTATAGAAAAATATCCATCTAAAATCTTTTACTCCAGGAATAGGTCTGTCAATAGCTTCGTAATTATTTTCAGAACTGCCATTAAGAAAATTTGCGATATAAGGCCGAGCAAACATCATCAAAGTTGCAGCGAAAGAGCAAACACCTAATGTATGCGCAAAAGCATCAACCAAGAGCCCAGAGATAAATCCTATTATGTATTGTACAGATAAAGGCAATTCTAAAGGTAATAATAATAGAGCAAGTAAGTAAATAGAAGGAGTTATATACCCAAACAAATTAATTTGCTGACACACAGCAATTTGAATGATAATCAAAATCAGAAATCTCAATACGTTAGATATGATATTAATCATTTTTAAAATTAGCTTTTAGTGTATCAATTTCAGATTTATAAATATTTTCTATTAGATAAACCGTGTAAATATCTGAGTATTGTGTTGCAAGATTTATTTTAATAGTGAGGAAACTTGCGTTACTACCAATTTGAACCTCTTTTACAGTGCCTATAAGCAAATTAGCAGGGAAGAT
Source organism: uncultured Bacteroidota bacterium (assembly GCA_902797625.1). Classification (GTDB taxonomy): domain Bacteria; phylum Bacteroidota; class Bacteroidia; order Bacteroidales; family WCHB1-69; genus F23-D06. The sequence continues at coordinate 23,753 of CADBTU010000068.1, forward strand.
ATTAGAATAACCATTGGTGAAAACAGAATCACCGATGTTTATTTCGGAGTGTTGAGGTATATCTTCAAGATAAGCAACACGAGGATCGTTTTCGCCCCAAATCACTGTGCCGTTTTGTTTGGCAGGAAGAACCACAGCACTTATACGTGATTCAGGATGCAGTATAGGTCTAACGGTTGCGAAATTTTTAGACACATCTGTAACTACACCAGCAACGCCTTTAGGTGAAAGAACAGCCATATCGCGATTTATTCCTTCATCGGCACCTTTGTCTATTATCATATAATTAAAAGAACGGTCGGTAGTGCGGAAAATAATATGAGCGTGTTTGATGTCAAACATTCTTGTTTGATTAATGTGCAGAGAGTCTAACGCTTCAGAGTATGTTGTATCGTATTTCGAAAGATACATGTTATCAAGTTTTCGCATCAGAGCGATATTCTGTTGCACTAAAGATTCGTTTTCTGGTCCTAATTTAAAACGATGAATCATATCAGCACCATTCTTCTGAATCGGCCCAACGATACTTTGCACAAATCTTGCCAATCGATATTCGTTGAATGACAATGACGTGCCAAGCATCACGATACTCAAAATCAGAAGAACGGCGAGTATGATTATATGAAATGCCTTCTTGAAAAATTCTATAAGATTATTCATTGGGCAGGGTATGTGCTATTTTTTTTCGGCAAGTTCGCGGCCAGCTTTAAGACATGCAAGGTTTACATTTACAACATCTTCACCTTTTCGTATGAAATTCTCACGAACTGCATTTTCGATTTCTTCGTAAGGAATTTGTAGATAAGGCGATGCAGCACCAAGAATAACCATATTTGAAGAGCGGGCAGATCCCAAATCTTTAGCTATTTGGTCAGCGTTGATGGCCACGCAATTTTGAATCTTTCCTAATTCAGTTTTCAAAGCAGATAAGTCTGGATAATTAGGGATATTGATGAAAGGTTGCTCGTTAGTAATTAACCAGCCATCTTTTTTAAGCCATGGTAAATATCGAAGTGATTCCATAGGTTCCACTGAAATAATCATATCAGCCTTACCCATAGGAATAAGGTCTGATGCTATTTCATTGTCTGATAAGCGGAAATGAGATTGAACATCGCCACCGCGTTGACTCATTCCGTGAACTTCTGCCTGCTTCATAAACATGCCTCTCTTGATAGCGGCACTACCTACTATTGTAGCTATAGAAAGAATTCCTTGTCCGCCTACACCTGCTAATATTATATCTATTTTCATATCGTTTCTAATTTTTAATTATTTTTTTGAGCTTGTTGTTTTTTCATTCTACGGCTTAGAGTTTGGATACATTCACGGGTCGGAATGATTACCGAAACACCTTGATATTCAAGTTCTTTCTCGATAATTGCTACATTTTCTTCGTGATGATTTTTAAGAGGATTGATGCGGTGGATGTGATCTTCCTTAACACCTAAACCTTTACAAATTTCGCCAAGAACGCCAAGTGCGTGTGAATCTTGACCGCCAGTCATTCCTGTTGTACTATTGTCAAGAATCAACACTGTTATAGGAGTGTTTTCGTAAATAGCATCAAGAAGAGAAGTCATACCGCTATGTGTAAATGTTGAGTCTCCGATAACCGCAACGCACGGACTCATACCAGCGTCAGCGGCACCTTTAGCCATAGTGATTGACGCACCCATATCAACTGTGGTGTAGATGGCATTGTAAGGAGGAAGTGCTCCAAGTGTGTAACATCCAATATCAGAGAATACTTTACCTTTTCCATATTTTTCCATCGCTGCATTAAGTGCATTGTATGAGTCGATGTGAGGACAGCCAACGCACAATGCTGGTGGACGAGGAACTACGATTTCAGGAACAGGTGATCCGTATGTGTCGGGCATTCCGAGAGCTTTAGCTACTAAGTTAGGATTTAATTCTCCATCTCGTGGAAGTTCTCCACTTAATCTGCCCATGATGTTGCCAGTGCGGTTCAATAATCCTCTCACTTGTTCTTCAATAAAAGGATAACCCTCTTCGGCAATTAGAACTTTATCGCATTCATCAACAATCTTAGCAATAAATTTTGTAGGTAGAGGATATTGTGAAATCTTCAATACAGGATAAGGACATTTGCCATCTTCAAAGTTTTCCATCAGATAGTTGTAAGCAATTCCTGATGCAATAATACCCATGCTCTTATCTTGAGCGTCAATGTATTTATTGAAAGTAGAGTTTAGAGAATCGTTTTCAAAATCGGGTTGTTTTTCTAATAATTTGCGGTAGTGTTTACGGGCATTTGCGGGAAGAAGGATGAATTGTTTAGGATCTTTTTCAATATTTAGTTCATTTTGAGGGCGCACTGCTTTACGTTCAACGCCAGCGCGTGAGTGAGAAAGACGTGTTGTAAGACGAATCATCACAGGCGTGCGCATTCTTTCCGACATCTCAAATGCATAGTAAGTGATGTCGTAAGCCTCTTGTTGATTAGACGGTTCGAAGCAAGGTATTAACGCAAATTTTGCATAATAACGTGAATCTTGCTCGTCTTGTGATGAGTGCATAGATGGGTCGTCAGCAACCACCACCACCAAACCACCGTTAGCACCAGTAATTGATGAATTCATAAAAGGGTCTGCAGCAACGTTCAAACCTACGTGTTTCATACAAACCATAGCACGCTTACCTGCGTAAGACATACCAATTGCTGACTCCATAGCAGTTTTTTCATTACCAGCCCAAATGCTATGAACGTTACCTTCTTTACCTTGCTTTGAGTTTTGAATAAATTCTGTAATTTCTGTTGAAGGAGTTCCAGGATAAGCATAAACTCCTGATAATCCAGCGTCTAAAGCTGCTTGTGCAACTGCCTCATCGCCTAAAAATAATGTTTTTGACATAATCTAATGTACTTAATATTTTATTGTGTTACTTGATTTGTTTTTCTCTCTTTGGAAAGTCGCAAAATTACAAAAAAAATCATTGCTCTTTCTAAAAATCAAATCTGTTATTTATCAATACTGTCCGCTAAAAACGAAAAAGGTGGCGAAATAGGCATGGTAACTTGTTGAGTCTGCTTTATCTTTTTTTCACTGTAATCTATACAAACTTTACACTAATGAATCAAAGTAAATATATCGTTTTTTTTATGGAGTAAACATGGAAATCACTAAAGAGTACATATTTCAAAAGCTTCATCTTCCATAATCTGCCTTGCAAAAGAAGTGTTTGCAAAGTGTCCAGGACGATTTGCAATAATTTCAGCTTTTAGAGACACTCCAAGTAAATATAAATCTCCTATCAAATCAAGAAGTTTGTGGCGCGCAGGTTCGTTTGTGTGGCGCAGGTTTGTATTGTTTAGTATATGATCAGGAGTTACAGTTATATCTTTCTTGTGAAAAAAAACACCAAGTTGATTAAGAACTTTATTGTCAGGAACCTTATCAACAAAAACTATAGCATTATCCAAATCTCCACCTCGTGCTAAATTATTCTGAATTAAATATTGTAATTCATCAAGAAATACAAAAGTTCTACAATTGTAAATATCTGGAACAAAGTTTTCTATTTTATCAAGTGTAGCATGTTGTGTAGCGAGAACTTTAGTGCCATAGTCAACATTTACAGTTAATTTATATCTATCGTAAGGTTTAATGATTAGTTCTATTTGCTTTTCAGGAATAGTGAAAGTCATCTCTTTCTTAATAATTCCAATTTTTTTCGGTTCATCAAGAGTTTTAATTCCAACTTCTTTGAACATTTCCACATACACTCGGGAACTGCCGTCAAGAATAGGCGTTTCTAAACCAATAGTTTTTATGAGAACATTATCTATTCCAAGTCCCGCGAGTGCAGCCATTAGGTGTTCTATGGTATGAACCTCTGCTTCACCATCACGAATAGATGTTCCACGAGAAGTGTCAAACACATTTATTGGAGAAGCTTTAACTATAGGTTGATGTGGTAAATCTATTCTTTGAAAGCAGATTCCAAAATTTGCTGGGGCGGGCACAAATGTTACTGTAACTTGTTGTCCGGTGTGCAATCCTCTACCAGATACCGAAATTGGTGAGGCAATAGTAGTTTGCATTGAATTCATGTGAAATTAGTCGTTTTTATTTTTATGTATTTGTTGATATAGTTCAGGCAATTTTCTTTTTAAAACGATAAGTTTGCGTTCTTCTGAGGCGGGAAGTGCTGGACTACCAAGATAAATTCCTCGTTTCAGTGAGTGGGTAACTCCTGATTGAGCTCCAATAATAGAGCCGTCGTCAATACTCAGATGACCTGAAATACCAGCTTGACCAGCTATGATACATTTGCTGCCAATCTTTGTAGAACCAGCAACTCCTGATTGGGCAGCAAAAGCAGTTCCAGCTCCAACTATAACATTATGAGCTATTTGAACCAGATTGTCTATTTTTACGTAATCGCCTATTCGAGTTGATCCCATAGTGGCACGGTCAACACAAGTATTAGCTCCAATTTCAACATTGTTACCTAATACAACATTACCTATTTGTGGTATTTTGAGATATTCTCCATCCTGATTTGCGAAGCCAAAACCATCTGCCCCAATAACTGCCCCTGCATGAATTATACAATCATTTCCAACTAAACAATTTTCATAAATCTTCACCCCTGCATAAAGTGTAGTTCTATCTCCTATATTAACATTATCTCCAATGTATGTTTGTGGATATATGCAAACACCATCTCCAATAACAACATTATCACCTACGCTTGCAAATTCTCCAATATACACATTGTTGCCGATTTTGGCAGTTGATGCTATGTGTGCCTTATCTGAAACACCAGTTTTCTGAGGTTTATTAGCCTGATAAAAATTGAGTAATTGAGCAAAAGCTAAATAAGAATTAGCAACTTTAATCAATGTACATGGAACTTTTAGTTCTGGTTTAAAGTCTTTATTAACGATAGCTGCTGTTGCTTTTGTTTCGTAAAGATAATGAGTGTATTTTGGATTTGATAGAAAGGTAAGACCGCCAGGAACACCTTCTTCTATTTTACAAACTGTTGTAATCTCAGCATTTGGATCACCTACTATCTCAGCTGAAATCAACTCAGCTATCTGCAAAACTGTATATTTCATTGCCTGATTTTTATTTTGGGGTGCAAAATTATGATTTTTGTTGATACTATGGATAATAAATTTAATTAAAAAATCCGCAGAAAGATCCTTCTGCGGATTGTCAAAAACAAACTTTTCCCTCCTATGAAACTATTTTGTAGCTTCTATAGCTTGTTTTATCAATTGGAATGTGCGTTCTGGGTCGTTGTCGAGACCTACCGAAAAACGAATCAAACCCTCGCTCATTCCCATCTCTTTTTGAAAATCATCTGGAACTTCCGAAGATGTTGACTTGCCAGAGTTGCTAAACAAAGTCTTGAAATATCCTAAACTAACAGCGAGGTATCCAACTCCCAACTCTTGCATTTTTTCCATTATCGCACTTGCTTTTTCTGCGGTGCCCATATCTATGGAAATCATACCACCAAAACCATATTCTTCGTTCATCATTGATTTGAACAATTCGTGATCTGGGTGCTCTTGAAGTCCAGGATAATTGAATTTAATACATGTATCCTTGAAACGTTTTGCAAGATACATTGCATTCTCGCTGTGTTTCTTCATTCGAATATGCAAAGTGTGCAAATTCTTTTGAATACTTGATGAACGCATTGGATCAAGTACAGGACCTAACAACATTGCTGTTCCATCGTTTACATCAATGAGAGAATTTATATAGGCTGATGTACCACAAATCGCACCCGCAACACAATCATTCATACCGTTTACATATTTAGTCATACTGTATATAACAACATCGGCACCTAAACGATAAGGGGAGACAATCATTGGAGTAAATGTATTATCAACTAATAATTTAGCACCGTTAGCATGTGCTATCTTTGAAAGCTCAGGTAGATTTGCAATACGAAGCAATGGATTGTTCATAGTCTCTGTATATAGGACTTTTGTATTGGGTTTTATCGCATTCTTAACAGCATCAAGGTCTTGCATATTAACGAAATCAACCTCAATACCGAATTTTTTAATGTAGTTATTTAGGAATGCAAAAGTACCACCGTAGGTTGTCATACTTGACAAAATATGGTCGCCAGCTTTAACTTCATGCAACAAAGCAACTGTAATTGCTGCCATACCAGAACCAGTAGCCCAAGCTGCTTCTGTACCTTCCATTGCTGCTAAAGATTCGCAAAGAGCGTATGTGCTTGGATTCCAATGTCTTGAATAAAGATAATAACCTTCTGTTTCTCCATGGAAAGTGTCGGTCATAGCTTTTGCTTTCTCAAACATAAATGTTGCACTATCGCAAATAGCTGGATTTACTCCACGATAAGCATCTTTTTTGTCTAACGCTTGAATGTTGGTTGCAGGATCAAATTTTTCCATTTTTATCTTGTGTTTTTTGAGTTAAAAATAATTTGGCAAAAGTATAATTTTTTCTTTATAAACCTCTTCTGAAGATTGGATTGTAAAACACTATTAAACAAACTTTTACTATAAATACCATTTTTTAAGTATGTTTGCAACTCAAAAAATAGCTTTTTTTAATTGTTTTATAAAAAAATAAAGTATGCGAAAATTTAGTATATGACAAAAAAATAGTCAGGTGTAAGTGTCAAAATACTCTTTGATGTGTAGCGGAAAAGGATGATTAGTAGTTCTTATCTAAGAACTGTGATAACACCAGTTTTATTACACATTATGTCAGGGTTACCCATGCGAGCATAATGTATCTTATAAAGATAAACTCCTTCAGGAACAATTTCATTCTTAAATTTACCATCCCAACCCTCTTCAGGATTTGTGGTATAAAAGATTAACTCACCATTACGTGAGAAAATTTCCAAACGATAATTGGTAACATCTTGTGCCCTAGGTAGGAAAATATCATTTAAGCCATCTTCATTCGGAGTAAATCCATTAGGAATAAATAAAGCGAAATTATCTTCTATGGGGATATTATATAAAACTTGATTAGAGCATCCGTCAATGTTTGTTACTGTTAAAGTTACAGTTTTAATATCACTCTCTTTAAGACGATATGAGTGAGTTGGATTTTCTATATATGAAGAGTTACCATCTCCGAAATTCCAAGCATAATTTGTTATGTTGTTGCCTGTTGATGTGTTTGTAAAGTAAACAATTTGTCCATTGCCAGGTTCTTCTGGACTATAAGAAAAATCTGCAACTGGGTAGTCTGAAACGTGAATAGCATTTCTATAAAAAACGCTATCGACGCAACCTGGAGCACTTTGTAAGAATAACTTAATGCTGTAATATCCCGAATCGGGGAGTTGAATGTAAGTTTGTGCATCAGTGGATTGAGCATTGAAGTTTTCGCCACTAATAGTCCAGTTCAAAGTTGCATAGTCGGGAGTGTAAAGAGTTTGAAGAAATACATCTAAAGGAATACAGCCTTTTGTGGGATTATAAGATACCGTGAAATTAGGCTTCTCAACAATATTTACCTCAATTTCGGCAGTGTCTGTCATACATCCCCACGGATCTGAAGCTACCAATTTGTAAATGTTATTCGTGGTGATTTGAGTGTTAGGGGAGAGCGTGTTATCCTGAAGTATGCCAGTAGTTGGAGTATATTTGTATGTTGTGGGTGTACCTTGCAATACTTCCATAGTTATACTTTTTAGTGTGTCGCAGGCACTGAATGAAAGATTTTCTTTCTTAAGTTTTATAGAGTCGTTGCCCCGTAAATAAAATTTTAGTGTGTCATAATGTTTACTTTTTTCATTGTCAGGACAACATTCAGAGGTGAAGTATATTTCAACATTTTTAATTTCTCCTGGATTGAATTGTGCTGTAGGAAGTATTTCCATGTGAAGCAATTGTTCCATAACACCAGATTCGAATGGAAAACTATTATTGGTTATAGATAATAAACCATTAGGTAAAGAGAGTTGGTAATCTTCGTCTA
>CADBTU010000069.1 GCA_902797625.1 uncultured Bacteroidota bacterium
ATTTGTTCGCAGCATTCACTATTGCATCGACCTTTAGCTTGGTTATATCATCACGAATAAACATTAATGGCATAATATCGCTCCTAACCTTATGATGGGCTGCTATAGAAATTGTCCTTATGTATTACTTCAGATAAGTCCATTTTTTGAAATTGCTGCAAGAACCTGTGGGAAAATTTTTGTTTTTCTTTATAACACAGAAAGCATCTGAACCGTTTCTACTTGTTGCAGAAATTCCATTGTTTGTAATATCGCGTTCGCCTTTCCAGTGCTCGCATCCAACGCAAATTTTTTCACCACTGCTCGGAAAAGTTGTTACAATTCCGACTGCTCCTACCCATGCCATAAGAATACCTCCTGTTGCATTGTGATTGACTTAAAAACCATATAAACTAGTAATGAGATACACACTCTCGTTAATCAAGCTATTTGAATAAATCTAATCTGTATTATTATTGGATAAACTTTTTTTCATTGCTTCTTTTATTTCAATTTTTTGTGTATCATTCAAAACAATGGATTTAGTATGATCCTCTGCTTTTAAAACTCTTTCAGATTCTGTTTTAGTTTTTTCTGCGGCTTTTAACAAGTCTTCCTGTTGTATGAGATCATTATTTGAAATTGCTACTGTTACACAAGCATCTTTTACAGCATTTTTGATCTCTCTTCCACAAAAAACATATTTATCAGCTAATTCATCAAGATTTATATTATCTGCAAGAGGTAGTTTAATGCCTTTTCCATATAAATGCTGATGCCAAATCAATTTTCTGGCGTCCTTATCCGGAACAACAAACTCTATGTTGATCAATCTTGATAAAAAAGCTTTATCATAGTTAACTACAAGATTTGTAGCAAAAATAACTATACCCCTGAACTGTTCTAGACATATTAATAGTTGGCTGCGCATAGAATTAATAGCCTGAGCAGAACCGTCTGAAACATTTGTTAATCGTTTAGACAGCAATGAATCAGCTTCATCAAGAAATAAAACGGCATCATCTCTTTCAGCAGCTTTAAAAATAGCTTTTACCATTTTGGGCCCTTCACCATGAAATTTGCTTTCTATATCAGCATATGTGGCGCGAAGTATCTTCTTTTGAAGTCGTTCAGCAATAGCTTCTGCCGCCATAGACTTACCTGTTCCTGGAGGTCCGTAGAAACTCATTGCAGAAGATGCATTAGGGATTATTGTTCTGAGTCCCCATTCGTCAAAAACCTTATGTTCGACTTCAATTGTTGCTACAGCTTCGAGAATATGATTACGAACTTTTTCTGGCAGAACAACTTGATTAAAGCTGTATCGCGGTAATTCAGCTTTATAGTTTTCAGAGAGCTTTTCATAATCGAATTCCTCGCTCTTTTGGGCTTGAGAACTATTTGAAGCGAAATTATTTTGATAATTTTTTTTCGTAACTATGTTATTATTTAGAACACAAGGGTTAAAATTCGGATCCAATCTTTTATAGTTTAATTTGATATTCGACTGAAATTCAGGAAACAATTTGGAAAACAAATCTTTAACGTCTGATATAATTGCATTATCTTGATTTGCATATTTGGCAGGATCCATAATGTACAAATCTACTGTTGACTCTGTAAAAAAAATGTTAATAGAATTTTGCATGAATATTCCATAATATGGCTTGAGTACCAAAAAAACATTTTGTTTAAGTTTTTCGTAATTAATTGAACTTTTAGATTTTGGGATTCCAAGAAAAATCTTCATAATAACAACCTCATCTGTTTATTACTATCATTCCTTCATCACCAAGCTTGGCTACAACCTCAGCATCAATAGTATCTGCGATTAAGCAATTGATTTTTATGATGTTTCCTGCTATATCTACAGATATAAACAATACATCTACGCCGTCTTGTTTTAATATTGCTAAGCTTTTTTGATCAGGACATTCATTAATAAGTTTATCGAGAAACATAACTGCAACTTTATTGACATTTTTATTAGTAAATGATTTTTTTACATTTGAAATCAGATAATCCATATTAAGTTCAGGAATAGATTCTGTTTCGCCAAAATCATTACAACCTACAATTTTATTTATCAACTTATTTGGATTCTTCTTATTTTTAGTAGCAGACAAATTATCTTTGCTATTATTACCTGATTCATCAGAATCAGTACGAACAGATTGCCAACAAGCACCGGCTATAAAAGCCAGTGTGCCTAATAATACTAATCCTTTCATATTTATCACCTATTTATTACAATCATACCTTCATAGCCAAGTTTCTGATTAAAATCAGAATCTACGGTGTCCGCTGCAACAGCTTCTACATCTTCAATATTACCATAAGCATCAACACTTGCAATTATCGCGTCAACGCCTTTGCTTTCAAGCTCTTCTAAACTCATTTGGTTTGGACATTCTTCAATCAGTTTTTCAAGCTTAATAGCCGAGACTTTTTGTACACGGTTTTTAGCAAACATATTCTTTACTTTACCTATTAACCACTGAATAGTAAGCTTGGCGATATGCGCAATTATAATACCCGTTGCTATAATAGCAGCAATACCTAAAAACAATCCTAACATACTTTATACCTCCAATAATTATAACTTGACCAATACGGATGAGGTTCCGTTCAGTGCTTTAATAAGTTTTTTATCTATCGTGGCGGTTGGAACAACAAGACAAACAATCTCTCCATTGTTATTTAACTTATCGCCCGAGCCAAATAGACTCTTTTGTTGCTTGGCAATAGGAATTGTTTTTTTACAAGCATCAAGAAGTGCAACTGTTACTGAAAGCTGATCATTTTCGTTCCTTGGAGTCGGATTTTGTTCAACGTAAACAAAAAAGTACCGACCTTCAAGATACTTTTGTTTTTGAATTTTAACCCAAGTAATACAATCATCCATGCTAACAATAGACATACACAACTTAGCGTATTCTTCATCAACCACTTCGTTAAAAGTCTGCCTTGCGGACTGTTTTATGCCTCTAATTGCCTTAACTCCTTTTTTTATAAGTTCTCTTGTTCCTTCATCTGCTGCAAGTCTAAACAAGCACTCAAAAAAAGAGGGTGAAGCATTAGTTGACTCATTATTATCTAAATCATTATTCAGATCATTGTTAAAATCCATATTATTTTCCATTTTTAAATCCTCCTATTAATCTTTTATCAGACATAAATAACATCGCCTTCGAATATATCGTAACCGATGCCATCACCCTTTAATTCGTATGTATTAGAACTTTCTAAGTCTTTAATTGACATGGTATTTGTGCATTTATCAATTTTATCTACAATGAATTTATCTACACCTTTTTCTCTCATTTTTTGCTTTGCAACGTCTTTTGAAATAATCCCATTTACAACAATTACTATAGCAGAAAGTGCCGCTGCCATAATTGCACCTCGAATTAATAACCCAACTAATAACATTCTGTTTCAACCTCCTATGACGAGAACGCCATCGCCTTTTTCCAATACAGCTTCAAGTTCTGCATCAAGTTTGTTATATTTTATTAGTAAAGAATCTACCTGTTTTGAAGAAGCTGTATCCATTATTGCAATAACTAGAAAATTATCTTCTTTGACCTCAATCTCAAATTGGTTTCCAAGATTCTGTAAAGTTTTTGTGTTTGCTTTTAAAATAATAGCTTTACAGTTGTCTTTTATATATTCTTTACGAGATTTGATCCATTGCTTTGCTTCGCTAAATGTGAAATTTTCAGCCGTCAATGGTTCGCCAAAACAAGATTCCAGTGTACTTTTATTCTTTATATTTGAATGATACTTCAATTTCCTTATTAACCAAACAATAATTAGAAGAGTGGCTAAAGCTCCTCCGACTAAAGCAATGATTTTCCAATTTTCCATTTTAGCCTCCTTTTATTAACTAATAAACTCGCTGATTTCTTTGTATAATCCCACAAGTTTTGAAATTTTGTTGATAGATTCATCAACAAATTCGTTTGATATATCAAAACGATTTGCTATCTTTAACATCATTTCTCTTTCTGTATCATCACAAACATCATCAGCCATTACAACACCAGCAAGTTCAAACAGAAATATTTTTTTATTCCTTAAAGTACTTGTTTTAGAAATTTCATCTATAACCTGATCAATGCTTTGATTGATTTCATAAGAAACTGGTATTTGCATTTCTTGACACAGCTGTTGTATCACCTTTTTTTCATCAAATGAAAAGTTTCTGTCAGCACAAGAAACATGCAGACATGCCTGTAAAAATAACTCTCTTTCGTTGCTGTTAAGTGAATATAAGTACATATGTTTTACCTCCGCTATAATAATAAAAATGTTGATGAATATTGACTTCTTTGAATATTGATTTCACCTTCTTTGCTTAAGTTGAAATAGATGATGTGCTAAAATGTACTACTAACACATTCATAACTAATGGCTTGAGTTAGCTTACTGCATTTCAAGTAATGAACAATTATTATCAATAATAATTGCTATGCAGTGACATATGTTAATGAATATAGTATAATGATAAATAACCTACCGTAAATTTCTACACTTACTGTCACAATCGCTCTTGATCTTGGAATACAGGCAATTTCGGGGTAACGGCTGACGATATTTCTGACGGCGA
>CADBTU010000070.1 GCA_902797625.1 uncultured Bacteroidota bacterium
CAACTTCTTCGTAAAGAAGTCAGCACATACAAGAGTTTCCTTGAAACCGACAGTCAGGATTGGATTGTCAAGGGATTCATTGATATAAACCAAAATATTTATACTATCACGAATGACTTAATAGTCGTTTCAAAACGCAAGTAGTTTAACTCACAAACCGTTAAAAGATGAATGGAGCAACCCCACATATAGTTCAATATCAAGGTTCAAAAAGAAATTTGGCACCTCAGATTCTACGTTATTTCCCACAAAAATTCAATCGCCTAATTGAACCCTTTGCTGGCATGGCTGCCATTACTATTGCTGTTTCCAAACAACGACGAGCAGAACAGTATGTGTTAAATGATTTAAACGAGCCTCTTGTGAATGTTTTAAGAGAGACAATCAACAACCCTCAAAAGCTCATCGAAGAATATGCCAAGGTTTGGAATGAGCAAATTAACTTTGAGGGTGGCAGCGTTGAACATTTTTACAAAATCAGAAAAGATTTTAATGATGGCAACAAAAGTGCAGCAAACATGCTGTATTTGTTGGCTCGATGCGTGAAAGGATCTGTTCGATATAGTACAAATGGTATGTTTAACCAGTCTCCGGACAAACGTCGTATGGGAACTAATCCTAAAAATCTTGCGTCAAATGTTTATATGATCTCAAGTTTTCTAAAAGGCAAAACGGAGTTTTCGTCCGTTGACTACCGGGAAGTAACAAAGATGGCCAAACGAGGCGATATTGTGTATATGGACCCTCCTTACCAAGGAGTCTGTACCACAAGAGACAGTCGATATTTTTCGGGGATTTGTTTCGATGACTTTGTAGAATGTGTTGATGATTTGAATAGTAGGGGAATTGATTTTGTCATCAGTTACGATGGAACTTGCGGTGAAAAGCAATACGGAGTTGATCTACCAAAAGAATTAAAGCTTAAGAAAGTTATGCTTAATGCTGGTCTCTCCAGTCAAAGCCTTTTGCTTGGGAAAAAAGAAAAAACTGTTGAAGCACTGTATATCAGCCCCAATTTATCTGATTTTACCACTTCAACAACAGAAGAACAATTATTATTATTTGCATTATGAAATTATCTAAAAAAATTCTGAACCGATTAAATGCCATTACGGACAAACGACCATCTACTGTAATTCAGCATATTATAAAACATGGATACATCACAACTGAAGAACTTGCTAGCAAATATGGATACGAACATGCGCCCCGTGCCGCGAGAGATGTACGTGAGCGTGGAGTAAATCTTGTTACTTATAGAGTTAAATCTTCCGATGGCAGAAGCATTGCGGCCTATAAATTCGGAGACCCTGTTTTCGTTGATAATAAGATTTCTAAAGTGGGGGGACGAACAGCTCTGTCTCAGGCTCTAAAAAAAGCCTTAATTGATAAATATGGAGCGGTATGTTTTGTCTATTTGCAACCCATGGAAGAACGTTTGCTTCAAATTGACCATAGAGTGCCATACGAGATAGGAGGAGAACAAACGGACAACATCGACTGTTATATGCTTCTAAGTCCATCTGCCAACCGTGCAAAATCATGGACGTGTGAACATTGTCCAAATTGGACAATTAAGGATATAGAGTTTTGCAGTAATTGTTTTTGGGCACATCCAGAGAATTACTCTCACATTGCTGGACGTGAAGAAAGACAGATTGTGATTACCTTTTCTGATAATGAAATTGAAGATTACAATCAGTTAATTTCGTTAGTCGGTAAAGAAAAAGCTGAAGACAAAATCAAAGAATTGATTTCTGATTACATCAAAAAATAACCACAGTTGTAGTTCCTTAGTCTCCAACCTCATACAGGCCAAATAAAATATGCATTTTATTTTCACTCAGAAATGTTCTGGCTTTCCCATGATACTCAATGCTTGGAAACAGGTTGGTTGGGGCGAACCGGAACTGAAAAACCGTCTGGAAGTAGATGAGGTCGCATTGGTGCTCCCAATCCATCGGTTTGAGGGCACTGCCCCCAAAAGTGCCCCCAAAAGCGGCCCCAAAAGTACCAATGGGTAATTGACAAAAAAGACACTCAATAAATAACAACAATAGGAATTTATGAAAGAGGAATGTTTGATATGTGAGGCGCAGTTGGAATATCTGGAAGTCGATGAACTGATGGAGTGTGCCATCTGCCATAAAAAG
>CADBTU010000071.1 GCA_902797625.1 uncultured Bacteroidota bacterium
AAGAGTCGAACTTGCACAACCGTTCGGTTACTACACCCTGAATGTAGCGCGTCTACCATTCCGCCACCTGGGCTAATATATACCCTCTTTTATTATGTCGTGAATGTGAATAACACCCAAATAATATCCATTCTCGTTAACCACAAAAATATTTGTGATATGGTGTTTTTTCATCATCTCCAAAGCGTCAACTGCGAGGGTATCAGCAGAAATCGTTTTGGGGTTCTGAGTCATAATATCTTTAGCATTTAAAGACATTATACTCGTATGTTTCTGTATAGCTCTACGCAAATCGCCATCGGTTATAGCTCCTATGACTTTATTGTCTTCAACTACAGCTGTTACTCCGAGACGTTTTCCAGAAATTTCTAAAATAATTTCCTGCATATTTGCATCGGAAGCAACTGTTGGAACTTCATTAAGTTTGTACAAGTCAAACACTTTTAGGCGTGTGCGGCGCCCTAAAATTCCACCTGGATGAACCTTGGCAAAGTCTTCAGGTGAAAAACCGCGCATTTTTATCAAAGTCGAGGCCAAAGCGTCACCTATAGCTAATTGAGCCATGGCACTGCTTGTTGGAGCCAGATTGTTAGGACTTGCTTCTCTTTCTACGGTGCAATTCAGAACATAGTGAGATTCTTTTGCCAAAAGAGAATCCATAGCTCCCACAATTGCAATTAATTTATTACCATTACCTTTTAAAAACGGAATCAAAATAGCAATTTCAGGGGTGTTTCCACTTTTAGATAGACAAATAACAACGTCATCCTTTTGAATTATACCCAAATCACCATGAACTGCATCAGCTGCGTGCATAAAAACAGAAGGTGTTCCTGTTGAATTAAATGTTCCCACTATTTTCTGTCCTATTATAGCACTTTTACCTATACCTGTTACAATTACTCTGCCACTGCAATTAACTATTTCTTTAACAGCACTCACGAAGTTATTATCCAAGTACCCCACAAGTTTGGAAACAGATTTTGCTTCCTCCTCTAAAACTTCAGTTGCATAATGGATAATTTCTTCTTTTGTCATACCTCAAAGATACTATTCTTGTTTTTTTGCTTCAATAATCTTCTGAAATCGCTGAAAATTTCTTCGTAAAATTGAAGTCTTAGAAAAATACCGACTAAACTCTTCTAAATTCAGATTTTCGTAGTCAGAATTTTTGAGCGGCAAAAATAAAGAAGTTTTTGTTTCATTCAACTCGTTAACAATATTTTTTTTGTTTTTAGGGCAAACATCTTGACAAATATCACAACCAAAAATGAATTTCTGTTTTGCTAACTCGTTGTAATTAGGATTCTTATCCTCAGTATTCAAATATGAAATACATTTGTTAGCATTTACTAAATAAGGTGTTTCTAATGCATTAGTGGGGCAATTTATTACGCATAAATTACAATTGCCACAATCGGACTTTCGGAGAGGTTTATCGTATTCATCGCAAAAACAATCAAGAAGAAGAGTTCCAAGAACAAAATATGATCCATACTTATTGTGAATGAGTCCATTTTTTCCGTAACAGCCAACACCACTACGCATTGCCCAATTTTTCTCGGATATTGCTGAACTATCAACAGTTATTGAATATCTGATTGTGGGATACTTAGCAAGAATTATTTCAGAAAGCCTTTCGAGAAGTTCTTTAACAACTATATGGTAGTCTTCTATATGAGCGTATTTTGCAATTAAATATTTATTAGTATTCTGACTATCTGTAGTGAGGTAGTTGTAAGTTACAACTACGACAGTTTTACAGTTTGGAAGCAGTGATTCAGGATTAAAACGAGCGTCGATATTCCTCTCCAAAAATGCCATTTTTGCATGTTTGTTTTCTGTAAGTGAATTGCGAAATAATTGAGATTCATCTTTTAGAAATTCTGCACGTGCAATACCGCAATCTTGAAATCCAATATTGATAGCATTCCTTTTGATTTCTTCGGAGTTAAGCATATTACACATATACTAAAATGATATACGTTCAAATTTTTCTGGTATCTTTATAGAAGTTGCACTGCGTTTATTAAAACGAATAACCTTAATTTTTCCGTGTATTTCAACAACTCTATTCAATTCTTTGAAAATAAACTCTGTAAAGAAAGAATTGGTATCGCTGATAGGTTCAAAAGACAAGTATTCAAATGATAATTTTTGTCGTTTAGGCAGTTTTTCCAAAGAACCATTAAACAAAGCTTGGATAGTTTGAAAGTCAAGATTAAATTGCAAAATTTTGTTAATTGGTGCATATGTGCCTTGGTAATATTGATAAGTGAGTTTGTTCACATATATGATGCTGTCTGGAGTGAAAACTACTCTCGCAATTTCTATACCTGAAGCGTGGATGTTAAGATAAAGAATACTATCAATGCGATTAACTAAAAAGAAATTGCAAGTTCGGGTACCACCAGTGTCAATAATATCAGCTTTACCTCTGTAAGTTATCCAATTGTAATTTTTGGCAATGGGAAGAGTGGTTTGATTCTGTGTAGAGAATATTGAATCTGTAACCTGAGAGAACCCAAAGAAGCACAGAAAGGTAAGAACTCCCGATATAAGTATTTTCAATAGAGTCTTCATATTTTTTCCTCAAGACTATTTTTTTGCAAATGTTTACTTATAAAACGAGGTTTAATTAGAAAAATTGTAACAACGTAAGATCTCAGAATACACTGAAGGTCGTAGATGCATGGCTCCTCCCAAACATTGCTTAAAGTCTTTGCATTTAGAACAGAAACCATTTTTCATCCATTGTCGATTTCTCATTGCAGAAAATTTATTTTCCCACACATCCAATAATTTATCTTGGTAAATATTTCCTTGAACGAAACTTCTGTCAATATTAGGACAAGCAGAGATACCACCATCGATAAGCACACTACCGATATTGATGCCTGCGCGACAAAAAAAATAGCTATCTCTTATTGATTCTTCATATTTTCCTGCATAAGCTTCACAACTGAAAGTCAAATTAATCTGTTTTTCTATTCTTGTTTTAGCGATGAATGAGAATAGGTATTCAAGTTGTTCGCAAGACAGTTGAAGTTCTTTGTTATTAGTAGCGCGTCCAATAGGAGCAATCGTAAAGATTCGCCAATTAAGGATAGCATTATTTAAGAGTATCTCTTTCATTGATTCCAATTCAAATATGTTTCTTTGGTGGACGCAAGTAACAGCATCGTAGCTAAGTCCAGGTGTTTTAGCTATCAACTTTAAGGCTCTCAAAGCATTTGAAAAGCTCTTGGGATTATTTCGTAACCAGTTATGAGAGTCTTCTAAACCATCTAAACTAACAGTAATAGAGCTCAATCCTGAATTTAGGAGTTTATAGTGCATTTGTTCATCATAGAGCATACCATTGGTAACAAGACCCCATCTAAAACCATTGTCAATTAGAGCTTTACCGCATTCCGCTAAATCTTTACGCAAAAGAGGCTCTCCTCCTGTGATAACGATTAAAATTTTATTCTTTTGAGTGTTTTTAGATAGCGGTAAAATAGCATTAAGAAAATCATAGAAAGGCATATCTACAACATAACTCTCTGATTTACAATCAGAGCCGCAGTGTTTACAAGCCAAATTACATCTCCAAGTGCATTCCCAAAAAAGATACGAGAGATCGTGAATTTGCGTTTCGTTATTTCTAAAGATTCTGAATAGGAAACGTCGAAGAGGATTTATTTTATTCGTTTGCACCTTTTTCGTGAAGTGTTACTATTATTTTTTTAGAACTTTCTGTGGATACCAACGTGTCAAGATTTACAAACTTACCGTTATTATCACCATCGATATCTCTAAAGCAGAGGGTTGCAGAGATGGCATTATTGTCAATTGCTACAAAAAAATTACCTTCATGGTCTGATTGAGAAGCAAATTGTTTACCATGGTAATTATTGTAAACTTGAATGTTAGGAATTGGCTCTCCATTGGAGGCAGAAACAACCTGGCCGTCAATATAATAATAGTTTTCAGGAACGCCATAACATGCCTGAAATGCAAACATAATCGTAGTAAAAGAAAAACTTCCAAAGAGAAAACGGATAAATTGTTGTTTTTTTCTGCGTAATTTTGTCATAACCATAAGTATGTACTATAAAAAAAGCCCAAATACTTTTTGTATCAAGGCCTTCAAGTGCCCAGGACAAGAGTCGAACTTGCACGGGAGTCCTCCCACTACCCCCTCAAAGTAGCGTGTCTACCAATTCCACCACCTGGGCTTTTTTCTCGACGGCAAAAATACATTTTTTTTAATATCCTCTTTCACTTTTTTAAAAAAAAATTATTCAAAAAAAAAACGTATCTTTGCAGACTAATTTTATATTATGGCACAGAAGAAGGTTTTATTTATCACACCCGAAATTTTTCCCTATTTTCCTGAAGGTTACATTTCTAATATATGTAGATTTTTACCACAGGGAATTCAAGAAAGAGAAAATGAAATTCGGACATTTATGCCTAAGTTCGGATGCGTAAACGATCATAAGCACATGTTGCACGAGGTTATCCGTTTGTCTGGGCAGAATATCATTATAGAAGATACAGATCATCCTCTGATAATCAAAGTTGCGTCTTTACAAAATGTCAGGATGCAAATTTATTTTATTGATAGTGAGGATTTTTTCAAAAGAAAAACACAATATTACGATGCAGATGGTCTTTTTTATCCAGACAATGACTCGAGAGCAATATTCTATGCAAAAGGTGTTATAGAGACAGTAAGAAAATTAGGATGGGATCCTAATGTAATTCATTGTCACGGATGGATTTCAGCTCTTGTTCCGATGTTTGTAAAGACGGTTTATAAGGATGATCCTTTATTGCAAGGCACTAAGGTTGTTTACTCAATACTTCCAGAAGCCTTTACTGATAAATTTTCAGTTGATTTTGCAAAAAAACTGAAGCAAACTAATATTCCAGCTACCTGTTTAAAACATTTTAAAAGTCCAGGTTATGATCAAATAGTACAGGCAGCTGTTGATTATTCTGATGCAATTGCTTTAACGAAAGATATTAGCAAGAAATTATTAACCTATGTTGAAAAATCTGGAAAACCAGTTCTTCAGCATCCTGATGATGATAACTATGTAGATTTGTATGATGAATTTTACGATAGTATATTAGAAAACGAATCTGACGAATAAATTTTATGAAAAAGTTAATTGGCTATTTATTTGCAATAGTCGGTCTTTTTGCAACCTCGTGCACTAACCAAAGTTCTACAATTGGCTTAGATTTATTAGATAATGTTGTTGGAACAAGTTTTACGGACACAATATCTCTTGAGGCGTACTCTTTTTTAGAGGACACTATTGTAACATCTGGATTAACTGCAAATGTTGTAGGTTCTATTTCTGACCCAATATTTGGAATCAGTAGAGCGACTACATATTCCCAATTTGCTTTGAGTGGTTCAACAGTAAATTTTGGCACGAACCCTGTGATAGATTCTGTAGTTCTTATGTTGCAGATTTCTTCGTTTTATGGTGATACAACGTCTGCGTGTGATTTTAGTATCCATCAGATAACAGAAGATCTTACAGCAGATAGTTATTATAACAATAGTTCAGTACAATTCGAACCAACATCACTTAACTATTCTTTTCAAGGTTATTATATAAAACCAAAAACTAAAGTTATTGTTGACACAAGTGCATATAATCCACATCTGAGAATACGTCTTTCTCAAAGTTTTGGCCAATATTTATTAGATAATCAAGATGCACTGAATACAAATATTTCGTCGATTTTGAAAGGTCTTTGCATACAAACTTTGTCTCACTCAGGTCAGGTAGGATATATGTTTATGACAAACCTGAATAGTTCTTTGAGTGGTATAATGTTGTATTATCACAACGATAATGATGTTAATAAGCGTTATCAGTTGGTTTGTGCCGCAAATAACAAGCGTTTTACTCAATATATTCACGATTACACATCTTCTCAGTCTTCAGATTTTATCGAAGAAGTATTAGCAAATAACAAAGATTTTGGAAAAAAGATACTATTTTTACAAGGCTGTGCAGGAGTGAAAACTCGTGTTACATTCCCATATCTTCAGAATACATTTGCTTCATTAGATAATCGTGTTGTTATTCATCGTGCGGAGCTTGTGATAACAAATGTTCGTCCTGATGAACAATTTTTAATTCAACCAGCAGGTTTAACTTTACAAGGGATTTCAAAAGAGGGCAAGGTTAATTTTTTACCTGATGATGATTACTACACTGGTGCATCGTATTTTGGAGGCACCTATGATGCTTTGAAACACGAGTATAGGTTCAGAATAACAAGATATGTTCAAAATTTAATATTAAGCCAAGGCGATTTAACAAATTCTGTTAATATAGTAGTGAGAGGAGCAGGAATTAGACCTAACCGTCTTGTGTTTGGAGGAACAGATGATATGAACTCGCGTTTACGTTTAGAAATATCATATTCAACATATTGATTACTAAAAACAAGAAAAATGTGTGGAATTGTGGCCTATTTAGGTCAAAAAGAGGCATATCCAATACTATTAGGTGGATTACACCGTTTAGAATATCGCGGATATGATAGTGCTGGAATAGCTTTAATGCAGTCTTCTGGCATAACAATGTATAAAAAAAAAGGTCGCGTTGATGAACTTCAGAAGTTCTGTAACAATCTTGACACTTCTGGTTCTTTGGGAATAGCACATACACGTTGGGCAACTCACGGGGAGCCAAGCGAACAAAATGCTCACCCGCACGTAAGTGAGGATGGTTCTATGGCGTTAATTCACAATGGAATTGTTGAAAATTACATTATCTTAAAGCAACAACTTGTAAATCAAGGGGTTATTTTTCAAAGCGATACTGATACCGAGGTCTTGGTTCACCTTATAAAGAATGTTCAAGATAAGGAAAAAGTTTCTTTACCAGAAGCTGTTATTATCGCGTTAAGAATGGTGGAAGGAACTTACGCTATTGCAATAATTTCAAAAGACGACCCTAACCAACTTATAGTAGCAAAAAAAGGAACTCCTCTGTTAATAGGAATTGGCGATAATGAATATATTATAGGTTCAGATGGTGCGCCAATTGTGGAATATACAAAACAAGTTATTTATTTGGAAGATGGTGATGTTGGAGTGATTAGGATAGATAAACCAATTCAAATAAGTAATGTGAATGATTCTAAAAATCTTCACAGAAGTCCTTATATTCAAACTTTAGAATTGAATTTAGAACAATTAGAGAAGGGTGGGTTTGATACATATATGCTGAAAGAAATTTATGAGCAACCTAAGGCTGTTAGAGATAGTATGCGGGGGCGCATCAATTTGGAAAAAGATGTCGTTTCGTTGGGGGGAATATTAGAGTATGAACAAAAAATGCTTAATGCTCGTAGATTTATAATAGTTGCTTGCGGAACCTCATGGCACGCTGGTCTTGTAGCAGAACATCTTTTTGAAACTCTTGTAAGAGTTCCTGTTGAAGTTGAATATGCTTCTGAATTTCGCTATCGCAATCCAGTGATTTATGAAGATGATGTTTTAATAGCAATATCCCAATCTGGTGAAACCGCTGATACTTTAGCAGCCGTTGAAATAGGGAAGAAGCGAGGTGCAACAGTGATCGGAATTTGTAACGTTGTGGGCTCAACAATGGCACGCGAAACTATGGCTGGTTCTTATTCTCACGCTGGCCCTGAAATAGGTGTGGCGTGCACTAAAACTTTTACAGCTCAGATAACAGTTTTAGCTCTTATGGCTCTCAGTCTCGCTAAAAAGAAAGGAACAATTTCGATGTCGCAGTATCATAAATTGATAAATGATTTAGAGTCTGCGCCTGATAAAATAGAATCTGTACTTCATTACGAACAACAAATTCAACGCATAGCTCAGTATGTAGCAACAAAACCTAATGCCATGTTTCTTGGACGTGGAGTGAATTTTCCAATAGCTTTGGAAGGAGCTCTCAAACTGAAAGAAATATCCTATATTCACGCCGAGGGCTATCCAGCAGCTGAAATAAAACATGGTCCTATTGCACTTATAGATACTAATATGCCCGTTATTGTTGTGGCTCCTGAACAACACACATACGATAAGGTGGTTAGCAATATACAAGAAATAATCGCTCGTAAAGGAACTATCATATCCATCGTAACAGAAGGCGATTCTGTAATTAAAAAAATGTCTAAATTTACTATCGAAGTACCTAAAATTGATGAACTTTTGACACCATTAGTTACTACTATCCCATTGCAAATTTTGGCTTATCATGTAGCTCTTATACGCGACTGTGATGTTGATAAACCTCGAAATCTTGCAAAATCCGTCTCGGTTGAATAATTTTTATATTTTTACAAGTCTTAAAATTATCCTTTGAAAAATGAGAACACGAGATAATGATTCATCAAAGAGTGATAAAAATTCAAAATCATCAACAACGAAAAGAATTATTCATTTTTGTTGGAAAATATATTTTATTTTAGTTGGATTAGTCTGTTTGATGTTCTTCTTTATCTCTATGGGATGGATGGGGTATATGCCTTCTTTTGCTGAATTAGAAAATCCAGATTCCAATCTTGCAACAGAAGTGATTTCGTCAGACGGAGAGTTATTAGGAACTTATTATCGTGAAAATAGGTCAAATTGTAAGTATAATGATATTTCTAAAGAGTTGAAAGATGCACTAATTGCCACTGAAGATTCTCGTTTCTATAATCATTCAGGCGTAGATGTAAAAGCTCTGTTTAGAGTCGCTTTCGGCGTTGCGACGCATCGTCATAAAGGTGGTGGAAGTACTATTTCACAACAACTTGCAAAAAACCTTTTTCCTCGCGACCCTAAAGCTGGAAAACTTAAAATTGTTTTTACAAAATTCAAAGAGTGGGTTGTGGCTATAAAACTTGAACGTGCTTATTCTAAAGATGAAATTTTAGCAATGTATTTCAATACTGTTGACTTTGGAAATAATGCTGTAGGCATAAAATCAGCTGCGCGTACATATTTCGATAAAGATCCAAAAAATATAAATACAGAAGAAGCTGCTCTTTTAGTTGGTATGCTGAAAGCTCCTTCAAGATATAGTCCACGCCGCCATCCACAAGCCTCCTTAGGACGAAGGAATACTGTTCTGAGTCAGATGAAAAAATATGGTAAAATTACCGAAAAAGAATATGATTCCATAGTTAAAATACCAATTGATATGAGTAATTTTAAATCGCAAGCTCATACTGCTGGTGTTGCAACCTATTTTCGTGAGTATCTCAGAATGTATCTTAAAGATTGGTGTGATAAAAACCCTAAGAATGATGGCTCACGCTACGACTTATACTGCGATGGTCTAAAAATATACACAACCATAGATTATAAAATGCAGCGCCATGCCGAAGCTGCTGTAAAAGAACATGTTTGCGACTATCTTCAACCTATGTTTTTTAACCATATTAAAGGTGCAAAAAACGCTCCTTTTGTAAATATAAATGAAGAACAAACCCGCAATATTCTCTGGCGAGCTGTAAAACAGAGCGATCGCTATGCTCAAATGAAGGATGCAGGTAACACTGATGCAGAAATTGAAAAGGCTTTTAACACTAAAACTAAAATGACAGTTTATAGTTATAAAGGATTGATTGATACAGTGATGACACCAATGGACTCAATTCGATACTATAAGTCTTTCTTGCACTGTGGCATGATGTGTATGGAAGCAGCAACAGGTTATGTAAAAGCCTATGTAGGAGGTACTAATTACGAATATTTCCAATTCGACCACGTGAAACTTTCTAAACGGCAGGTTGGTTCTACCTTTAAACCTTATGTGTACACCGTAGCTATGCAGAGCGGGGATTTTGACCCATGCACAATGGTTCCCAATGTTCCTGTAACTATTGAAACACCAAGTGGACCGTGGACACCCAAAAACTCAGGACATTATAAAGAAGGACAAATGTTGCCTCTTCGTGAAGCTTTAGCTCAATCACTGAACCAAGTATCTGCTTATCTTATGAAACGCTACGGACCAGAAACTATTATTAAATTGGTTCGACAGATGGGGATGACTTCTGATATTCCATCTGTTCCTTCTATATGTTTAGGAGCTTGTGAATTATCTCTTTACGAGCAAGTTGGCGCGATAAATTGTTTCCCTAATCAAGGCGTTTATGTAGAACCTATTTTTATAACTCATATCTGTGATAAAGAGGGGAATGTAATATTCTCTAATCTTCCTAAAACAAATGAAGCTCTTGACCAAATTACTGCTTTCAAGACGGTTCGTCTTATGCAAGGTGTTGTTGATTATGGTACAGGTGGAAGATTACGTAGTCAATATGGAATTTCTTTCCCTTTGGCAGGTAAAACAGGAACTACTGATAACCAATCTGACGGTTGGTTTGTAGGCTATACTCCATTATTGACTTGTGGCGTATGGGTTGGTTGTGAAGACCGCGCTGCGCATTTTCGTAGCACTGCGCTTGGGCAAGGTGCTCGCACTGCAATGCCAGTGTTTGGCCTATTTATGAAAAAAGTTTATTCTGACCCTTCTCTTCCTTATTACTCGATAGTAAACTCTGACAACAAAAACTCTAAACCAGGATATAATTTCACTATTCCAAGCTCTTATATTGGCGATCCTTCTGGCTGTAATGAAACCAAACGCGATTCTGTGATGATGTTTAATTTCGATTAAACCTTAACTCAATTATACGTTCTACTCTTTTTTGAATTCAAAATTCTGTTAATTATGAAAAATAAATTCTTTTCAACCTATGTGTTGATATTTATGGTTTTGTCTGTTAATGCTCAGCAAAGATTTTCCGCATATATTGACAATGCTACAGTTTACCTTCGTGGTGCTGAATTAACCCACTCAACAACAGCATTATTGAAAAGCGGAAGTTATGATGTATATATTGATGGTATTAGTCCTAATATTGAAATTAATAGTCTGAAAGTCAGTGCAAATGGTGTTCTTATTTCAGCTGTGGAGTTTTCAAATGACTATATGACTCCCAAAGAAGAGTCGAATAAAGTGAAGAAATTGAAAGATTCACTTGAAATATATCACCAACAGCTCCTTGATTTTACCAATGATCTCGCAATTCAAAAACAACTTCTGAAGATTCTTACTGACGCAACAAATAGTAACATGAACCAGAAAGAACATTCTGTATCTATAACCGAAATAACATCAAACTTGGAACTATATAAATCTAAAGCTGCTTCAATACAAAAATTGATAGATTATGACAATAAGAATATTACAAAAACAAAGGCTGTAATTGCTCGTTTGACAAGTCAGATAGAACAAGATGAGATAAAAAATAGACAAAAGACAGGACTTTTAAGACTTGCTATCTCTGTTCCAGAAAAAGTTACTACTAAGTTTAAAGTTACTTATTTTACCTCTAATGCCTCTTGGACACCTTGTTACGATATAAATATCCCTTCAATAGCAGATAAAATAAATCTCCAGGCAAAAGCTCAAGTTAAACAAACAACAGGTCTCGATTGGAATAACGTAAAATTAACATTATCGAATGCTGTTCCCAACAGAAGTAGTGAAGCACCAATATTGTCAACTTGGTTCTTGTCGTTCAATAATCATTTGCGACCAACTATGTATGCGCGTAACAATGCGGTAATGAAAACATCTGAGGCTGTTGCAGACGTAGCCTTTGATGAAATGAGCGTTTCCTCTGCTGCACCAATTACGATGGACGAATATGTTAATGTAGATGAACAAGAAGTTCACGTGAATTTTAATATCTCTATTCCTTATAATGTGCCTGGTAACGGAAAACAACAACTTGTAGATTTAAAAACATATCAAATAAAATCTAATTTTTACTACTATTCTGTGCCAAAAATCGCGGAAGAAACCTATCTTATAGCTGTACTTTCAGATTATAGCCAGTATAATTTACTACCAGGATACGCAACGGTTTCTTACAATAACACATTTGTTGGAAAAACATTCATACAACCTAATTCAGCTGAAAAAGAATTTCGCTTAACTTTAACAAATGACCCAAGAATTGCAGTGAAAAGAGAGAAAATGTTAGACTATTGTTCTACAAAATCTATAGGTAATAGCACAACAAAAACACAATCTTACAAGATAACGGTAAAAAACAATCAAAATAAAGAAATAGAATTGACATTAAAAGACCAATATCCAATATCCTCTGATAAAGATATAGATGTAAAAATTATAGAAATAAATCCCGATGTAAAGGTAAATAATTCTGAAACTGGAATAGTTACTTGGGAAACAAAATTAGCTGCAGGAGAAACAAAAACATTTGTTATATCATATTCAGTTAAATACCCTAAAGAAAAGAACCTATATCTATAATCTAAATTTTTTATGAAAATTATTCATACTTCCGATTGGCATATCGGACAGCTATTTAACTTTCATTATGACAGGCAATTAGAGCATCAGTTTTTTTTTGATCAGCTAAAAAAAATTATTAAGGAGGAGAAGCCTGATGCCTTAATAGTAAGTGGTGACATCTACGACAAAAGTACTCCTGCTAATTCTTCGATGCGTTTTTTCTTCGACAATTTATTGAAAATAGTTGAGGTTGATAAAGATATGACAATTGTTATTACTGCGGGAAATCACGATAGTAGTTCCCGATTGGAAACCGACCAAGGAGTTTGGAAATTGCATAATTGCCACTTCGTCGGATCAATTGAACGCGATAACGACCAATATCTTTTCGACAAACATATAATAAAAGTAGGTGATAAAGGTTTCATAGTTGCAGTTCCTTATTTACAGAATTATTACAACGATTTTTATAATCTGATTCTTAAAGATGTTGAGAAAAGAAATATAAATAATCTTCCAGTGATTCTTATGGGGCACACCACAATTGCTGACTCCGATTTTAGTAGTCATGAAATAGTAAATATCAATGAAATAGTTAGTATCGGTGGTGTTAATAGTTTGAATATAAAGGAAATAGATGATTCAATGTATGACTATTTCGCACTTGGTCATATACATACTCCACAAACTTTATCAAATGGTAAGGCGCGATATTGTGGCACTCCTGTGCAGATAAATTTCAAAGAAGATTTTCAACATTCAATAACAAAAGTTGAGATTCTAAAGCGCGGTGAAATGCCAAATATTAGTACTGTAGATATTCAACCTCTAAAGTTTTTTTATACTATACCTTCAAAACCTTATATTCTTGATGAGGCTCTTAAAATCCTTGAGATGAACCTTCCTGAAGCTTCAGGATATGTACAACTTAATATTCTTGTTGATGGTCCTGTGCCCGCCGATACCGAAAACAGAATCCGTAATATATTGAGTAAAAATGAAAAATTGCTATACTGTGATTACAAAACAACAATGTTAGTTAGCAACAAAACAGAAAAAATTCTTAAACCTGAATTTGGTTTGGTGGAATTTAAAGAGAAAGACCCTTTGGAAATTGCACTTTCTCATTTTCAATCTACTTATAACTATGAGATGGATAGCGCAATGATAGAGTTGATGAGAACTGTAATTAATGAGGTTAGAAATGAATATTATAGATAGTTTTGTGTAATGAAATTTTTAAAATTAGAGATTAATAACATCAATTCGTTAGAATATGCTGAAATTGATTTTCAGAATTTATTAAGCAAGGACGAACATTTTTTCTTAATTTGGGGACCTTCTGGTTCTGGTAAAACTACAATTCTTGATGCTATATCTCTTGCACTTTTTAAAAGAGTTCCAAGATTAGAAGAAATTCCTAACAAGAATGCAAAATATGAAGATAACGAGTTGAAATTTTCAGAATCTAAAGGACGTTCTATTTCCACAGATGACATATATCAATATCTTAAACGTGGTACTAAAAGTGGTTATTGTGCTTTAGAATTCTTGGGTAATGATAATAAAAAATATATCGCAAAAATATCTTTCTCTGTAAATAAAAAAAATACTCTCAGCGACCCCAAATGGACACTCGAATCTTCTAATCAAATTTTAGATAATAAAAAAGAAGTTGGAGAGAGAATAAAGTTATTAACTGGACTTACTTATGAACAATTTTGTAGAACTACTTTGTTGGCTCAAGGTGAGTTTACAAAATTCATGAAAAGCGATCAAAAAAGTAAGGGTGATATTTTAGAAAAACTTACAGACACAGGAATATTCTCTGAAATAGGTAAAAAAATTTTTGAAAAATATTCATCTGCAAAAAAAGAATATGAAAACTTACACCAACAAAACGAGAACGTTAAGCGACTATCTGATGATGAAATTTCAAATTATAGAGAAGAATTAGAGATTTTTCAATTAGAAACAGATAATATTAAGACTGAATTAATAAAATGTCGTGAAAAAATATCTTGGATAAACGAAAAAAAACAGAAAGAACAAGATCAAAAAAATGCTATCGACGAGATGAGAATGATTACTTCTTTAATGAATGATCATTCATTTATAGAAAAAGAAAATATCGTAAAACTATGGGAAAATACTGAACCTCAACGAAATATAATTCTTAAAATTAGAGATTATCAGGACTCAATTGAAGAATCTAAAGAAAAACTTTTAACATATCAAAATGATTTTTATTCTTTATCAGCTGGTTTAAATTATATAGCTTCTAAGATTTCTGAAATAGAAAAAAACGAGGAAAAAATCGAAGAAAATTATAATTTGTTCTCTTCTCGTGCCGAAATTCTTAATCAAAATCCATATTGGACTGAAAAACTCTCTGATTATCAACAAATATTAGAACAACTTACTAATTACTCCTCTGATTATGAAGTAATAATTAAAGATAATAATGAAAATAAGAAAAAAATAGATGTCCTGCATAAAGATTTGGAAATAAAAGAAAAGTTTCTTAAATCATTAGAAAGTAAAAAAACTATTCTAGAAAAAAAAATAAAAAATGTTGATTATCAAGAATTTTTAAGAAAGTTATCGGAAATAGATAATAATATTGAGAAATTAAAAAATATAGAAGATAGTGCAATATCATTAAAAAAACAACAAGACAATCTTAAGCAAATCAATTCATCAATAGAAACTATTAAAATTAATTTAGCAGATGTTGATAAAAATTTAGCAGAAGAGGAAAAAAATCAAATAACTGCAGAAAAAGATTTTGAAATATCAAAAAAGTCTTATGATTCTGCGTTAAATAGTGTTAATGATTTTGCTAAAAGAATGCGAGAAACACTCAAAGAAGGTGATGTTTGTCCGATTTGTGGTTCCACTGTTGATCACATTTTGTCAAACCAAGTTGTAGAAGATAGCGTTGCAAAATTAAAGTTAGCGTTAGATGAGAAAGCTTCGGCATTAACAAAAATTAACAATAACATTAATTCTCTTAAGACGAAAAAATCTGAGTTAGAGGCTATAATTTTTGTTAATAGTAAAAATTATTCTGAGAAAACAAAAGAAAAAGATGAATCTCTTAGAAAATTAATAATTGAAGCTAAAAAGGTGAATATCACTATCGATTCTACACTTTTTGAACAATTAAACAAAAGAAATACTGAATTTGAATCACAAAAGAACTATATAGATACTGAAAAAAAAGATTTTGAAAAAAAATCAAAAGAACTAAATGAACTTTTAGAAACAATTTCTAACGAAAATGCCAATATCATTACGAAGAAAGATGAACTTAACAAACTGAACAACTCATCATTATTATTTGATGAAAGAAAATCTCAGCTTGAGAAATCAATTAGTAGAAGTAGAGAAGATTTGACGAAAAAGGAAGAGGTTATTTCAGAAAAATTGAGTGAGTTTTATCCAAATTGGAAGCAAAAGATAGCCGAAACAATTGTAATAATTAAAAATGACAAGAAAACATTTGATAATATAGTGGAATCCAAATCGAACTTGGAAAGTATTAAAGTTAAACTTCAGGAAGAGCAAAAAGTTTCAAAGCTTTCATTAGAAAATATTGCAAAAAAATTCTCTTGGAAATCATCAAATTCTATTAAAGAGGTTGAAAATATAAATCAAAAATGGTTAGAACTTGAGAAAAATTCTGAATTTATAGTTAAGAATATTGAAAATAATTTAAGAAAGATTGAAGATCAGAATAATAACTTAAAAACATTCTATAATTCTAATCCAGAGATTGACAAATATAGATTGCAACAATTATCAAGGCTTAGTATCGATGATATTGATAAAATTCGTTCGGAAGTTAACGATATAAAATCAAATTATCAAAATGTTAAAGGTAAGCTTCAAACATTAAATACAGCTCTATCAAATCACGAAAATATAAAGCCACATTTTGAAGAAAATGAGACTCTGGAAAATATAATAACGCGGGAAAACGATATAAACAAGCAACACGATGAAAAGCTTAAAAAGAGTGGGGCTATTAAAGAGATTTTGAAGCAAGATACAGAAAATAAAATCAAGTATGCTTCAACATTACAAAAATTAGAAGATATGCGCCAAACGCGCGACAAATGGGAACGTATTAATATTGTGTTTGGAGATTCTAATGGTAATAAATTTAAGATAATCGCTCAAAGTTTCATACTCAATAAATTATTGGAGAACGCAAATTTCTTCTTAGAAATGCTGTCGGATAGATATAAATTAACTAATCCTGGCAATAATTTATTGATTTTGGTAACCGACAAATACACAAACAATTCAGCGCGTCCTGTTGAGATGGTTTCAGGCGGAGAGAGTTTTATTATTTCCATAGCATTAGCTCTCGGTTTGTCGAACATGTCTATGCAAGGTTTCTCCTCAGATTTTATTTTCATAGATGAGGGAATAAGTCAGTTAGATGGAGTCAAATGCGATAATGTAATAAACACATTAAAACAGTTGCACCATATTATTAAGTGCAACATAGGAATTGTGAGTCATCTTGACAAACTTTCAGAGATGATACCCACAAAGATTATAGTGCAGCCTGTAACACAAGGTACAAGTGAAGTTAAAATAATTCGGGATTAAATTTCAGTTTTGCCAAGAATTAAAGCAGTTCGTGCAGGCAGATATAAGAGTATTCTATATGAGTTTTCAAATTTCGAGCTGTAGTAAATCGTAGATTCGTCAATATTTCCGAATCCATTATATTTAGTATTATCGCTGTTAAGAATGATTTTGTACTCTCCAGAGTTGCAGTTGATGGCATAATCTGTATAAGATTTAGAGTGATGAAAGTTAAAAATTATAATGTAATTATTTCTGGCATACGCCAACACTTTATCACCTTCATTAGCGCAGATAAGTTGAGTTTTTTTAGAGAGTAAATCACAGCTTTTTACGATGTGGATCATATCTTTGTCAAACTTGTTTAATCCACTATATTTTAGTGTGTTATCATCTGCGAGGTGCCATTGTCTTTTAGCGTGTTCACAAGACCAACCGTTACCTTCTCTTGGGAAGTCAATCCATTCGGGATGCCCGAATTCATTACCCATAAAATTAAGGTAGCCACCAGAAGCGCACGTTAGTGTTACTAATCTCACCATTTTATGAAGAGCAATACCTCTATCCACATTAAGATTAGGGGTAAAAATCGACATATTATAGTACATATCTTTATCGAGCATCCTAAAAATCAAGGTTTTATCACCAACTAAAGCTTGATCGTGGCACTCCACGTAACTAATAGTTTTCTCTTCGGGTCGTTTATCAGTCATTTTGAAGAATACCTCTCCTACTGAAAAATCCTCATCTTTATAATTTTTGAAAGAATTTATCCAAAAATCAGCAATTCCCATCGACATTCGATAATCAAAACCGATACCGCCTTTTTCAATAGGATAAGCCATACCAGGCATACCGCTAACATCTTCAGCAACAGTCAAGCAATTAGGATTAATTTCTCTCACTAATTTATTGGCCATTGTCAAGTAGTTTATCGCGTCATAGTTAATATTATTATCGAAATATTGAGAATAATTCACAAAATCAACGCCAATGCCGTGATCGAAGTAGCACATACTTGTAACGCCATCGAATCTAAATCCATCGAAATGGTATTTTGAGAGCCAATATTTTAAGTTGGAGAGGAGAAATAGTAGAGTTTCATCTTTTCCATAATCGAAACATCGCGAGTCCCAAATTTCATGTGTGCCTTTTTCACCGTGTAGAGTGTAGAGGTTATCACTACCATCGAGCATCCCGATACCCTCTATAACATTTTTTACAGAATGCGAGTGGATAACATCTAAAATCACTGCTATGTTAAGTTTGTGAGCTGTATCGATGAGTTCCATCAGCTCTTCAGGAGTTCCGAAGCGAGATGAAGGTGCAAAGAAACTTGACACTTGGTATCCAAAAGAACCATAGTAAGGGTGTTCTTGAATAGCCATAAGTTGGATGGTGTTGTAGCCTAATTCTTTAATTCGAGGAAGAACAGTCTCTTGAAATTCGTGATAGGATGAAATTTTAGCCTCTTCAGAAGACATTCCAATGTGAGCCTCATAAATTAGAGGATGAGAGGGTTTTTGAGGAGAAGAGTATTTCCAAATGTAAGGTTTTGTATCCCACACTTGAGCACAGAAAAGTTTTGTGGTATCATCTTGCACAACACGTTGAGCGTATGCAGGAATGCGTTCATCAGCTCCAGATTGCCAAACAATCCACAATTTGTAGAGCATTTTATTTTTGATAACAAAGTCAGGAAGTTCAATTTCCCAATCACCATTACCGATAGATTTTAGTGCAAAATCTGGTCGAATTTTCCAATTAGTAAAATCGCCATATATATATATTTCGCGGGCATTTGGAGCTTTTTCGCGGAAAATCCATCCATTGTTAGTTTTGTGTAATCCGTAATAAAGGTAAGCATTTGCCATATCATCAAGAGAAAATTCGCCGCCTGTTAGCTGAATTTCGCGAAGAGCTGCCCGCTCCATCCTTTTCTGTAAAGCTTCTCTAAAGGGTTTTAGGAAAGGGTCTTCATTAACCAATGTGCTATGAGTAGCAATAATTTTTGACATTTTCTATCAATAGTGTCCTAAATATTTTTTTCAAGATAAGGGCAAACCATATCTTTATGGCGGCAAATATA
>CADBTU010000072.1 GCA_902797625.1 uncultured Bacteroidota bacterium
GCTCGAGAACGAAAACAAGTTTTCTTTCTCCTCGCTTATCCGCAGTTTTCTTTGGGGGCATCAAAGAAAAATGCGATTAAGCAAGTGAAATGTAAGCTTGCTTGCATTTCCGAGCGAGAACATTTTATGTAAAGTGATATAAAAGTGGCTTAACAAAATCCAGCGTTTTTTCTGAACCGAACGTATATTGCAATTAGAGCTTATAACGACATCATGACGATTCGCTACAAAAACTTCTATTTGAAGTTTTTAGCGAACAGTAATAGTCATATATCTAATTTTTTGTACATTTGCGCTGTTTTTTTGTATTATGATGAGTATTTTTCATTCTTCCTATTTTAGTTGGGATTTCAATCTTCTCCAATATATTAACTCCCACAATTCACCTTTTTTTGATAAATTCATGTGGGCAATTTCGTCACATATATTCAGTTTTATATTTTTCGTTACACTTTCACTATTAATATTATTTCTTCATAGAAAACGCTCTTGGAAAATTCTAATACTAACCATTATTACAATCGGCTTAACAGATGTTATTGCAGCAAGAGTTATTAAGCCGATATTTAAACGCCCTCGTCCTACGCATGATATCGAATTTATAAATGTTACTAATTTACATCTTCATCAGAATGACGATGGCACTTATTATTATGGCGGCGCTTACGGATTTCCGTCTAATCATGCGGCAAATTTTATGGCTATGGCTATTATCTTTTCTTTTTTTCTTAAAAATAAGTTCAAATACCATTCATCTACTATTTTGTTTATTTTCTTAATTACATTTTTAGTAGGTTATAGTCGTTGCTATCTTGCTGTTCATTATCCCTCCGATGTTTTAGCTGGTTGGATTTTTGGACTTCTTGTATCGTTTGTTTCGATATTTTTTTATAAGCATTTTGTTAAAAGAGTTACGTAGTTTTAGATATTCAATCTCTTTGTTTCATAAAAAAGCGTAAATAATATTGAACATGTGATGCTATTTATGAAAATAATGCCTATATTACGAAAGAGTTCAATTCAGCAGGCCTAAAAAACGTATCAAAATATTTTTGTGATATTTATCTAAAAAACAAACAAGAAGATATTGATATTTTTTTTACTTTTGCAGCCGATTTTTTTATAAACTTAAATTTTAAAGCATTATGGCAACAAGAATCAGATTACAAAGACGCGGTAAAAAGAACCAACCTTTTTATCATCTTGTAATTGCGGATGGTCGTGCACCACGTGACGGACGTTTTATCGAGGATCTTGGCACATACAACCCATTGACCAATCCAGCAACTATCAACATTAACTTTGAGCGTGCATTGTATTGGGTGGAAGTAGGTGCAACTCCTTCAGATACTGCCCGTTCGATTCTCAAACGTGAAGGCGTTTATATGATGAAACACCTTAAGGGTGGTGTAGCTAAGGGTGCATTCAGTGAAAATGAAGCTCAACGTAAATTCGATGCTTGGAAACAAGAGAAAGTTTCTAAA
The DNA here is from genome assembly GCA_902797625.1 of uncultured Bacteroidota bacterium. Classification (GTDB taxonomy): domain Bacteria; phylum Bacteroidota; class Bacteroidia; order Bacteroidales; family WCHB1-69; genus F23-D06. Next base: position 1,485 of record CADBTU010000072.1, read on the forward strand.
TTGAAAGAAGTTGAAATTAAAGAGAGAGATGCTAAGAAGAGAGTTATCAGCGAGCGTTTAGCTGCTGAGACTAAGGTTAAGGAAGCTATTTCTGCAAAAGTTGCTGCAAAAGCTGCTGAAGCCGCTGCTGCTCAAGCAAAAGCAGCTCAAGATGCAGCAGAAGCTGCTGCCGCCGAAGAAGCAACTGCTACAACTGAAATTGAGCAAGCTCCCGAAGCAGAACAAGCTACTGAATAGTTTGCTTGTAACATGACAGAAGAAAATTTTTTTTATTTAGGCACACTAACAAAACCTTTTGGATTAAAAGGCGAGTTGTGTGCCTTTTTTGATGTTGATGATTGTGAAAAGTATTATAATCTTTCTTCAGTTTTCATCGATATAGAAGGAGAAAAAATACCATATATTATTGACAAAATTCAATACAGAGGTAAAAATCAGTTTGTTATAAAATTTCAAGATATAGACATCGATAATGTTAATGACTTCACTCATGCAGACTTATTTTTACCATTATCAATGCTTCCGAAATTGACGGGTAACAAGTTCTATTTTCATGAAGTTATTGGTTTTGAAGTGGTTGACCAAAGATTAGGTTTAATAGGGAATTGCAGTGGATTTATGGAATTGAGCACTAATCCAATAATGAAGGTTACGAAAGAAGAAAAAGAAATCCTTATTCCAGTAAACAAGGACTTCATTGTTGACGTAGATCGTGATAACAAAATCCTTCAGGTGGATACACCTGAAGGATTAGTAGAGTTGTATCTATAGGTTATTCAGAATCTTCTGCCAGCACCGCCACCTCCAAATCCTCCGCCTAATCCGCCTCCGAATCCTCCAAAACCTCCGCTGCTGCGCCCACCGCCAAAATCACTCCAAATATTTCCATGAAACACTGTCGGCTCATAGAAAACCCTACCACTTGGATTGTGTCCATTGCTTGAATTTTTCTTATCTATCTTACTTATAAAAATTAGCAAAACCACAATAATTATTAGAGTAAGAATACCAACTTCAACCGTGAGATCTTTAGGTTTATCATAATCTCTTATCTCAGAAATTTCGCCAGCAGCCAAAGGCAATATGTATGCCAATGCAGAATCAATAGCACTATTATAATCTCCTTCACGTAGGGATGGCATCATTTTATAGTCTATAATCTTTCCTGCTGTAATATCTGGAATTGCAGGTTCAAGGTCATAACCAACGGATATATAAACTGCACCTGCTGTTTCGTTGCGAGGCTTGATTAAAAGAACTACACCATTCCTTTTATCTTTAGATCTCACATCCCACTTTTGACCGATTTCGTATGCAAATTCAGCAGCAGAATATTCTCCCAAATCGTTAACTGTAACAACGCATATCACATTTGTAGTAGTATCATTAAAAGCAACCAATTTTGCTTCTTTTTCTGCTATTTGGTAATCAGTTAAAATATGTGCAAAATCGTTAACAAGGCGTGGTGGGTTTGGAACAGGCGGAATAACGTCTTTCGACCAGCCACAAACTACGAATAATAAAAATAATATAAGCGAGCAGTATCTTTTCAACTTCTATTAATTATTAAAATTAAATTCAACATTAGGCGCGTTTTCCGCTCCTTCAGAAGCTTTAAAATATCCTTTTTTGTTGAAGTTGAAAAATCCAGCAAGGACATTATTCGGGAAGCGACGAATATATGTGTTATAATCGTTAACAGTTTTGTTAAAGTTGTTGCGCTCAACGTTTATGCGATTTTCTGTACCCTCTAAAGCATCCATCAAAGAAGCAAAATTCTGATTAGCTTTCAAATCAGGGTAACGTTCCACAACAACCATAAGGCGACTCAAAGCAGAACTCAATTGGTCTTGTGCTGCTTGGAATTTTGCCAAAGATTCTTCTGTTAGATTAGTTGGGTCAACCTGTATAGAAGTAGCCTTTGAACGCGCTTCTACTACAGCCTCTAACGTTCCTTTTTCATATTCGGCAGCACCTTGAACTGTCTTAACCAAATTTGGAATGAGATCCATTCTTCGTTGATAAGCATTTTCAACATTAGCCCAAGCTTTAGAACAAGTTTCATCTTTTTGAACCATATTATTGTATGGTTTTATAAATAAAACTGCTAAAAATAAAACAATTCCTGCGATAATCAATAATAATTTTGCTGTTTTACTCATTTTATTTGACTTTTTATATGTTCAAAAATTTTATTTGCTGTTCCTAAATTCCTATTTACGTAATTTTCACAAATTTCACAAGTTTTCTGATATTCTTTTGAATCATTTTCAAAATCTTTTACAATATCATACATTTCTTCAGAAGAATTAATCGAAAAAGCACCTTTTAGAGATACTAACTCTACAGCTTCATTAAAATGCTCAAAGTGAGGTCCAAAAAAGAGCGGTTTACCATATACTGCAGCTTCAAGAATGTTGTGAAGTCCTGTTTTAAAAGCTCCTCCAACATAGGAAATATCACTATAGCGATACAATCGGCTTAGAAGGCCTATTGTGTCAACAATCAAAACTTGGTTAGATTCGAGGGATTCTATAGTCATTTCGGAGTATGTTGTAGTTTTAAAATCAGAGAAAGTATTTTTCAAAATGTTAGTCCTTGAAATTTCGTGCGGAGCAACAACGATTTTGAAATTATCCAATTTAGAAAGCAATATAGATAGTAGTTGTTCATCAGGTTGCCAAGTACTTCCAGCAACTATTATTTTAGAATTTTTGGCAAAATGTTCCATAAAATCTACCTTTTGTTCATTATCAGCAATTCTTTTTACGCGGTCGAAACGGGTATCACCAAATATTGAAACAGTTTCTATTCCGATTTTTTTAAGAAGTTTTTCTGAAATGGAATTTTGAACAAAGAAATGATTTACCATCTTTAGATGTTTAGCAAACCATTTGCCGTAGGATTTAAAAAAATATTGTTTTTCTCTGAATATAGCACAGATAAAGAAAAAAGGAATATTTTTACTATGGAGAACATTCATAAAATTGTACCAAAATTCATATTTTACAAAAAAAACGGCTTTCGGTTTGACAATTTCTAAAAATTTCCGAGCATTTTTTTGTGTATCAATAGGAAGATAAAAAATATAATCAGAGAGATTATCTCTTGACGCAAAGTTATAACCTGAAGGGGAGAAAAAAGTTGTAATAACTTTACAGTTTGGAATCTCAGTTTTAAATACTTCAATTAAGGGTTTAGCTTGTTCATATTCGCCTAAAGAAGCGCAATGAAACCAAATAGGATTTTCGGATGTTGAAAAAGTTATTCTAAGTTTATCGAAAAGATTGGATCTACCATTAACCCACTCTTTAGCTTTTTTATTAAAAAGAGAAGCTACAAGAATTCCAAACTTATAAAATAATATGCACAGAGTATAAATAAAGCGCATTATTATCGATAATAATAAGTAGTTACTGATTTTTTCTCATAAACAGGGATATTCCAGCCTGCTTTTATGCCAAACAATCCACTAAATTTTCGGGGCATATTTTTTGTAGGACCCTCAAAAAATATGTAATTACGGTTAGGCTTAGTCCACACCTGATAAAATTCAACGCCGACAAAAAAACTGAGAAGCCTATTTTTTCTCATAAACTGATAGCCAATAAATTCGTTCAAGGCGAAGCCTGAAGAGCGGCGGTCGTAACCTTTCACATAATCACCGCTTAATTGTGGGAATTGGTTACTATAGTCATCAATATTCATTTTATGTCCAAAATATCCAGTTCCAACTTTAAGCCAAATTCCAGAATTCTTCCATCTGTCAACGGGAATTATTTTACCAAATTCAGCTCCAAATGTCCAATATCTACCTTCGCAGGTAATACCATTTTCTCGTAATCCATTACCATCAACAATTATTCCGTCTTTATTTGCGAGAGTTCCATTAAAGATTGACAAATCGCGGATATTCGCACCGAACATATAGCTAAATTGCGCGCATATCGTCCAATTAGATTTTAATTTGAAAGTGATACCAGGACCAACACTAAAATTATTCTTAAAAAGAGTGCGCAAATCGCCAACAGGTAAATAGTAAGAAAAATGTGCATCGAACCAGATCATCGGGGCCGCTGTGTCGATATAGTTTTTATCGGAAAAATCGGTTTTATAGACAGGTTTATAACGTTGAGCAAAGAGAGGATTTATAGCAACAAAAGAGAGAAAGAGAAAAAACAAAGGGACTTGCAGCACGTATAAACGCGTTGCAAATCCCTTGATATCAAGTGTAATATTTTTCATGTAGGTTATAATGTACGGCCAGGGTAAACTTTAAGAGCCTCGCGAAGACATTCAACAGATTTTTTAAGGTCTTCAACATTAAGACAATAACTAATGCGAACCTCGTTAGCTCCTTGTTTAATATTTTCGGCAGAGTAGAAGCCCGTTGCTGGGGCGAACATAACAGTAGCACCATTGTAGCTAAACTCTTGAAGGAGCCAGCGGCAGAACTTATCAGAATCATCAATAGGAAGGCGAGCAACACAGTAGAAAGCACCCTTTGGCATAGGAACAAAGCAGCCTGGTATAGAGTTTACGCCTTCAACAATAGTATTTCTACGATTCTCATATTCAGCAACCACATCATCAAAATATTCTTGAGGGGTATCAACAGCAACTTCGCCCAATATTTGACCATATAAAGGTGGACTCAAACGAGCTTGAGCGAACTTCATAGCAGTAGAATAAACCTCCTTATTATGGGTGATAAGAGCACCTACGCGGATACCACAAGCACTATAACGTTTTGAAACAGAATCTAAAAGTACAACATTTTCGGCAATATCTGTAAGTTGCATAACTGAAAAATGTTCTGCACCATCGTAACAAAACTCACGATATACTTCATCAGCAAATAAGAAGAGATCGTATTTCTTAACAATTTCAGCTAATTTCATGATTTCTTCTTTAGAGTAAAGGTATCCTGTAGGGTTATTAGGATTACAAATCATAATAGCTTTAGTTTTGGGAGTTATAACCTTCTCAAAATCTTCTATAGATGGAAGTGCAAAACCCGTATCAATAGTTGAAATGATAGGTTTAACCACTACACCGCTCATATTAGCAAATCCGTTATAGTTGGCATAATATGGCTCTGGAATTATGATTTCATCACCTGGGTCAAGGCAACTATTGAAAGCAAAAAGAATACCTTCACTACCTCCAACTGTAACTAGAATTTCATCAACATTGATTTCGATCCCAACTTTATGATAATATTCAACCAATTTTCTCCTATAGCTAATATTACCTGCGGAGTGGCTATAAGCAATAACAGGAATATCTATATGCTTAGCAGCCTGACGCATCGCTACAGGGCTTTCAATGTCTGGTTGACCAATATTCAAGTGATATACGTGAAGACCACGTTCTTTGGCAGATTCTGCATAGGGCACCAATTTTCTAATTGGCGAAGAAGGCATATTAAGACCTTTTTGTGAAATTTTAGGCATAGTCTATATTTTTTTATTTTACTGTACGTAATTTTTTATAAGAATAATAACTCTTAATAACAAACGGCAAAGATAAAAAAATATCGCTTACATTATAATGATGTTTTTTATAAAAGACATTCGCGATTATTAACAGCCTGTGTTTTTTACTATTACTATAGCAAAATAAAGGATATAAGCTTCGCAAGCTCACCCAGCAAGCTAAAAATGAGCAAAACAAATTAAAAAACTTGCATAAAGACTTGCATAATTAACTGAAATTTAATATTTTTTGCTACCCCTAAGACTATACTCGCAAACTGGCTGACGCATTATGCAGCTGTGGGCAGGTTTTAGCCTTTGAGCTTGTAGAGGAAAAAGAAGAAAATTAGCACTACTACACGGTCAGCAGAAACTCTCCAACGCATACAATGGAACGTTTTCCATCCAGGATTGTTGAATGTAAGATTTCAGAGATAAACGCAACCCCATAAAATTCTGCACCTGATAGATCCGCTGAATTTGGCTCTTGCTGTGCTTGGCCATATCGTCCGCACGCCAATAGATACTCGTTGAATGTCATCGGGTACATGTTGATAGTGTGAACCTTGCCGACGATGAAAGACTTGTCTTCGCGAAGCTGTAGGCCCAACAAAGATCCTGCTACGACCACGTGCAGCGATTTTAGCTCTTCGCAAAAATACTTCAGCGAAGTGATGGCATTTTTCGCCTCCTGCACCTCATCGAAAAGTAGCAGCGTCTGGCCTGCCACGATGTCGGTGTCGAAGTGGCGCTCGAGTTCTTTGACAATCCGCTGGACATCCAAATCCTGGAACAGTCGTTCGCAGATGCTGTTGCGCTGGCAGTTCAGATAGACCACATTTTAGAAATCGCGCCTGCCGAACTCTTGCAGAATGTACGTTTTGCCCACTTTACGTGTGCCTAACAAGACAAGTGGCTTTCTGTCGCAGCGGTTCTTCCGGTGCATTTTTCGATGTCGGCGATAATATTTTTCATCACCTCTATTTTATCCTGCTTTGTGTATCCATGAGTATTCACTGCGAAAATCACTTGGTTGAATTCATTGTCAATAAGTTCCCGAATTTGCGTCACTCGTCCTGCTAAATCCTACGAAAAACCTATTTCAAAATTTATTAGTTAAATTTTTATTATAACTGTCCGCTAAAAAAAATCACCTGCCACAATTTTGACAAATGCGACAGGTGAATGGGTAGCGTACAATCTTTTTAATTTAA
>CADBTU010000073.1 GCA_902797625.1 uncultured Bacteroidota bacterium
AGCAAAGTCCACCTATTTCAACAGTTTCGTAGGTGTTGCCCTCAACGTCTGAGATTTGTTCGCCGCAAGTGAAACTTCCTTGCGACACCGCCGCGCCTGCTATCAGCAAAAGCAGCATAAATGTAATTGTTTTCTTCATTTTTTTAATTTTTTATTGTTTTATATTTTTGATTTTAAAAAAAACTTTCAACATTCAAACCTCCCAATAACCTCCTGCAATATTGTAATCATCTTGAATTTTCAATATTTTTGTCCACAGAACGTGGATGCATTCTTTTTACAGACGGCACACAAAAAAAGCGGAAGAAATCGCGCTACGTAGCACTGACTTCTGTCGCTTTATATAAAAACTAAATTCTAATTATATATAAACCAAAGAATTACACCTACTCAGATACACATAACAGCATACACCTACGCTACAGTAGCAAGGCGGCACCGAACACGCATTATGGTAACTTTCAATCATCATATACCCCTGATATTAAACAATATGCAAGAAATAATATTTTTTTAATTTATATTCAACAATTTTTTTACATGCGTGCGCAAGGAAACGATTAAACACAATCGCGATGACGCTGTTGCCTCACTTGGTTTATTCCGCACGCTTAAAAAGGTCAATTTATTTAGTTACAACTAAAAGATTCACAATCTTCTCTAAAAATTCTTTATCAACCTCATCAAATGTAGCAAGTTTATCGCTATCTATATCTAACACAGCTATTACTTCAGATTCTTTGAATAGTGGCACAACAATTTCGCTGCGTGAAGATGAAGAGCAGGCTATATGTCCAGGAAATTTTTCCACATCGGGAACAAGAATAGTACTTTTCTGCTCCCAAGAAGAGCCACATACTCCCCTACCCTTTTTGATTTTTGTGCATGCTAATGGCCCTTGATACGGACCTAACACCAACTCATCACCAAAAACTCTATAAAAACCAGTCCACCAAAAACCAAAAGTAAAGTGTAACATTGCTGCTATATTAGCCATATTTGCAATGATATCGACAGAATAATCCAGCACAGATTCTATTTGAGTGATTAAAAAAGTATATTTTTCAACCTTAGAACCGTTTGACACAAGCAATTCTTTCATAATTACTTATATAAAAATCTCTTAATAGAACGTTTTGGTGTTTTTTCAAATTCTTGTTTTCTAATTTCGATATTAAAAATCTGTGCATACTTGGGTAATTTTTCATTGAGTTTTTGCAGATTTTCTTTCATCAGTTCTGGAATAGTTTGTTTGAATCTAAGTTCACCTTCATAGTCTGGAAACACTAAAGCAACGAGTTTACCTCCACGTTCAACAACAACAGATTCGGAAACACCTTCCATATCGTTCAATTTACCTTCTATCTCTTCTGGGTAAATATTTTGACCTGTTGAACTGAGAATCATAGTTTTGTTTCGTCCTTTTATAAAGATATTTTGTTTCTCATCAATAATTCCGAGGTCGCCAGTGCGCATCCAGCCATCTTCTGTAAAAATAGAATTTGTAGCTTCTTCATTTTTATAGTAGCCTTTCATCACGTGTTCACCACGTACTAAAATCTCTCCAACTTCGTTGTAAGGGTCTTTTGAATCAATACGTATTTCATTTTTGGGTAGGATATGTCCACCTGAACGCGGCACAAATTCATTAACATAGCAACCTCCTATCAAAGGAGCACATTCTGTCATTCCATAACCCACTATCAAAGGGAACTTTATATTGAGTAGAAGGTCTTCTACTTCAGAATTGATAGCAGCGCCTCCTACAATAAAATATTTCAATTTTCCACCGAAAGCTTTCATCAATTTTTTCCTAATAACATTAACCGACATCTTACGAATAACGGGAAATTTCATCAAGCGTTTCACAGATCTTTTTTCGAGAATTGGTAGTACGGCGCGTTTACATATCTTTTCTATAACAAGAGGTACAGTAACGATAATATAAGGACGTACATCGGCAAAGGCTTTCATAAGAAGCGTTGGGGTTGGCGACTTTGTCAGGAAATATATATGACAACCATCAGCTAAAGGATAAAGAAATTCAGCTAACTGACCATACATGTGAGCCAAAGGTAACATTGACACAACGCTTTGTCGTTCCTTACCTGGAGGTAGAAACTCTAAACCTGCTTCTACATTTGCAGAGACGTTTCGATATGTTAGCATAACGCCCTTCGGTGAACCTGTAGAACCCGAAGTGTAGTTGATAATAAATATGTCATCAAGGTCACGAACTGTAAAGATATGATTGTTTTGAGGTATTTGTATAGATTCAGTAGATACTTTTATATTTTCGCGTTTAGAAGCAATTAACGAAAAATCCGTAAGAGATACTATAGCCTCAAGATTAGGCATCTTTTCAGCATTCATACTTTTCCAAACGTATGGTCCTACGATTAGGAGTTTAGAATCCGAGTGGTTTATTAACCCTTCAATGTCTTCTCCTGAAAAATCGTGAAGAATAGTAACCACTACGGCACCGTAAGAAGCAATAGCCAAATAAGAAATAGCCCATTTAGCACAATTTCTTCCGCAAAGAGCAATCTTATCGCCTTGCTTTAT
>CADBTU010000074.1 GCA_902797625.1 uncultured Bacteroidota bacterium
AAGTTGAAATATGGTGTTCCTTGAGAGAAGTCGCCGGCATCCAAAAGCAGTGTATGTGGATTTTGTTCCCTGATTTCACGTATCGCTGCCTCGCGCCGCAGGAAGCCTCCAACGTTAATGTCATCTTTGTATGAATATGGTTCAATCTGACTGTGAGTGTCGTTTGTGTGCATGATAACAAGCGTGTTTTCCTGGGCGTATGCCGACAGTCTGAAGCACAACAGAAGAACTGAAAAAAGTTTGATAAATCTCATTCTAACAATAATTTACAAAGCAAACAAGCTCAAAAAATCAGAGCAGTGCTGTTTGATTACATTCACATAGGCAGAGTGGCCAGTGTCGTGGAAACAGCAGAAGTACCAAAAAGGATCTTGTCGAGCAGTATGTAAGCTCCTGCTCCTGCCAGATATCCCAGAAGTGCGTATGGAGATATTTTTTTTAAATACCAGATGAAATCAATTTTTTCCATCCCCATCACAGCAACACCAGCTGCAGAACCTATGATAAGTATGCTGCCGCCAGTACCAGCACAGTATGCTAAGAAAATCCAAAACATATTATCCATAGGAAAACTGTACATTCCCATAGCACCTGCGACTAATGGAACGTTGTCTATAATAGACGATAGGATACCTATCACAATGTCGATTAGATAATAGTTTCCGTTGAAAGTAGAATCAAGTCCATTTGCAAGCAGCGAAAGATGTCCAGCACTTTGCAAACCAGAAACAGCTAACAGAATACCTAAGAAAAATAGTATGCTTGATAGGTCGATGCGTGAAAGTGCATCTGCGAGAGAAAAGTTCCATTTTTCGTCAGTGTCAACATCACGATTTATGATTTGTGTAACAATCCAAAGAACTCCCAATCCAAACATTATGCCCATATAAGGCTTAAGATGCGTTAGAATTTTAAATATAGGCACAAAAACTAATGTTCCAATACCAAGGAAGAAAATGATGTTACGTTTCCACGTTGCAATCAGAACTTTCTTTTCTTCAGAACTACGTTTTGTTATATCTATTTCGCCTTTCTCAGCAAAAGATATGACAATCAAAGGAATAATCATTGCAATAAGACTCGGCACGATACATTCAATTATAACTTTGCCTGTGGATACCTTGCCAGCAATCCAGAGCATAATGGTTGTTACATCGCCAATAGGGCTCCACGCACCACCAGCATTTGCTGCTAATATCACAACTCCACCAAAAAACCAGCGATCGTGTTTGTCGGGCAATAACTTGCGTAACAAAGCAACCATCACTATTGATGTTGTTAAGTTATCAAGAATTGCTGATAAAAAGAAGGTAAGAAAACTCAATATCCATAGCAATTTAACCTTATTTGTTGTTTTGATGTGATCTGTGATAATACTAAAACCACCGTATAAATCAATAAGTTCTACCACTGTCATCGCTCCCATTAGATAGAACAATATTTCAGCAATGTCGCCAAGATGTTCTATCAACTCGTGGTTAGTGAGATAATCTATGAAAGGCTTTGTTGAATCGGGATTTGCTGCTTTGAAAGCCTCATACCCTGCACCAAAGTTTGTAAAATCGTAGATTCCAGGTCCAGATAATATGTAAATAGTCCAAACAAGAACTCCCGTTAAAAGAGCAAAAGCTGTTTTGTTGATTTTTAAAGGGTGTTCTAATGCTATACACAGATAACCTATAACAAAAACGATAATTATTAATGCGAATGACATATTAAAAATTATTTTAGAACAAACTCAAAGAAATACCAACCGACATAGGATATATTTTCGGACCTTTTGCTTCTGCAAATAGCGGAGTAACTTGAAAACTATAGTAGGCACTTACAAATTTCCAGCCTATGCGCGCATATACATCAACGTTATACTTCATTTTGTTTACTATATGCAGGTTTTTTATCATAAGAGTGTCCGATAGATTTGCAGGGTTGTCGCCTTTGTATTTCTGTGAAATGTTGGCAATAAGACCAATACGTGCACCCACAGAAAACTTAAATCCACAACTGTGTCGGTAACGAAATTCTAAAGGAATATTAACGTTTAAGTAGTTCATCTTCAAGCGATTGAAGCTGGTGTTCTCTGGAAGAAGATAATATTTCATCATATCATTTTCTTTATCGTATCTTAAAAGAGCAGTGCTATATTGAGTGTGGTAGGTAACACCTACACCAAGGCCTATTGCTATAGGTTTTTTCTTGATCTTAAAGTCCCAAATAGCTGAAAAATTAAATCCAGGATCGAATTTCATGTGGTCAACTTCAACGGGCATATTCATCCAAAATGAGTGAAAAACATCCATTACCAATCTGTCGCGAAAAACAACTAAAGGCTCTTCTTTTTCAGGAGTTTTAGAGTCTGTATATGAAGTTTCATGTGTTTGTGCAAACGTTGACGGCAATGCCAAAAATGCCAAAGAAATTATTAAGAGAAACTTTTTATTCATATCTGTTTTTATTTTTCTGCAAAAGTACATATTTTTCAAAAATAAATTAAAACTATTTTTTAACGAAAAATAGCAAATAATCCTTATCTAAAAAGGTTATATATTATCTTGAAGATTTACAATTGTCTGAAATAGAGACGAATTTCAAAAAATACGTTGTTTTTAGATAAGTTCTATAGATTGAGTTTGTTTGAGTTTTTCGATTAAATCAAGAGTAAAGTTGCATAGCGTATCAGAGAGCGTGTTAACGCGACGGTGCCACTCGTCAAGATCTACATCTAAATGGTCAGAAACTATTTTGTACGATACAAAATGGATTCCGTAGTGTTTTGCTATAGAGAAAACGGCTGAAGACTCCATATCAAAACAGTCGGCTTTAGTTTTCAGATTTTCAAGAAAATCTAAAGAATAGACGTGTGGAGAAACGAAACAATCAGATGAAAATAGGGTAACTTCATCAATGTTGTCTTCAATGTCAAACTTGTTGGTTAGTAAAGGTTCGGTGAGAAATGTAGTTCCTCCAGAGACGATTTGTCTAACTCTCAATATCTCTCCTACAGGTTTACTATGTGCCCCAACTGTTCCTATATTAAGAATTGTGAAATCTTCATTCTTATGATTGTCTATAAAATTCAATATAGAAGAAGTTGCATTTTCGCGACCGATACCTGTAAAATGTACCAAATCTTTTATTTTTGAAACTTCTTCTTCAATAGCTGCAAACAAAGCGATTTTCATAATTGAGGTATAATCAAAATAAAACTCGGCGAAAATACAAAAAATAGAGGTTGTAGTAGTTGTTGTTGATTTATGTAGTGTGTTTTAAAACATTTTTTTTAGAGCTGAAAAAAATTGTGTCGAAAAGTGTATCTTTGCAACCTCGAAAAAAAACATTAACAAATGAAGAAAATATTGGTTATTGGAGCGTGCGGACAGATAGGTTCAGAACTTACACCTGCACTGAGAAATGTTTATGGCACCGACAATGTAGTGGCAGCCGATTGTGTTTATCCGCTAAAGGGTGAATTAGCAGAATCTGGTCCTTCTTGCAAAGTTGATGCTACTAACGCACAAGATATCGCAGATGCTGTTAAAAAATACAACATAGATGCAATTTATAATCTCGCAGCTATTCTCTCTGCTAAAGCTGAAGCTAATCCTATGTTAGGTTGGAACGTGGGAGTTGGTGCTGTTCTTAATTGTTTGGAGGTATCTCGTGAGATGGGTTGCTCGCTGTTTACTCCAAGTTCTATCGGAGCTTTCGGTCCTGATACTCCTCACGATATGACCCCACAAGATACTATTCAACGCCCTAAAACAATTTACGGGGTTACCAAAGTTACTGGTGAACTTCTCAGCGACTACTATTTCAAACGTTTTGGTGTGGATACACGTTCAGTGCGTTTTCCAGGACTTATATCTAATGTAACTTTGCCTGGTGGCGGTACTACAGACTATGCGGTTGAGATATTTTATGCGGCAGTGAAAGGCGAAAAATTTGTTTGCCCAATAGCTAAAGGTACTTATATGGATATGATGTATATGCCAGATGCTCTTAAAGCTGCAATTGACCTTATGGAGGCTGACCCTGCAAAACTAATCCATAGAAACTCTTTCAATATTACTGCGATGAGTTTTGAACCTGAGATGATTTATAACGAAATTAAAAAATATATTCCTGATTTTCAGATGGAATATAAATACGACGAACTACGTCAAAATATCGCCGATTCATGGCCAAATCAAATGGACGACCATTGCGCTCGCGAAGAGTGGGGCTTCAACCCAAAATATGATCTTACTTCTATGACCATAGATATGATAGAAGTTTTAAAGAAAAAATTGAATAGACAATAGTATGTTTGAAAGTTTATCAGATAGGTTAGAAAGATCCTTTAAAATTCTTAAAGGTCAAGGCAAAATTACTGAGATAAATATTGCCGAAACCACTAAAGAGATTCGTAAAGCTCTTTTAGACGCTGACGTAAGTTTTAATATTGCTAAAGAATTTACAAATAGCGTTAAAGAAAAAGCTTTGGGAATGAACGTTATAAACGCCGTTTCCCCAAGTCAATTGATGGTTAAAATCACATACGACGAACTTATCGCTTTGATGGGGTCAGAAGCTGTTGATGTTAACATTAAAGGCTCTCTATCTATAATTTTGATGGCTGGTTTACAAGGTTCAGGTAAAACTACTCATAGCGCTAAACTAGCCAATTTATTGAAAAGTAAACGTAATAAAAAACCTTTGCTTGCAGCTTGCGATGTTTATCGCCCCGCAGCAATTGATCAATTGCAAGTTCTTGGTCAACAAATTGGCGTGGAAGTTTATGCTGAGCCAGATAATAAAAAGCCAGTAGAAATAGCCCAAAATGCCGTAAAACGCGCCAAAGAATATGGATACGATGTTGTGATTATTGATACAGCTGGTCGTTTAGCCGTTGATGAAGAGATGATGAATGAAATCTCTAATATCAAAAATGCTGTTAATCCTAATGAAATCCTATTTGTGGTTGACTCGATGACGGGTCAAGATGCTGTGAATACGGCAAAGGCGTTTAATGATAAACTTAATTTCGACGGTGTAATTCTAACTAAACTCGATGGTGATACTCGCGGTGGTGCAGCTCTTACTATCAAAAAAGTTGTAGATAAACCCATAAAATTTGTCGGAACTGGCGAAAAAATGGAAGCTTTGGATGTGTTTCATCCAGAACGTATGGCTGAACGTATTCTCGGAATGGGCGATATTCGCTCTTTCGTGGAACGTGCCCAAGAACAATTCGATGACGAAGAGGCTGCTCGACTTTCTCGCAAACTTGCAAAAAATCAGTTCGACTTTAACGATTTTATCCAACAAATCCAACAAATTAAAAAAATGGGTAACGTTAAAGATTTGATGGGTATGATTCCTGGTATGGGTAAGTTGGTTCGCAATATGAATATTGACGACGACGTCTTTAAAAATGTTGAAGTTATAATTCAATCTATGACCCCAGACGAGAGAGCAAATCCTGATATTATCAATGGTTCTCGTAGGAAGCGCATTGCTAATGGCTGCGGTAGAGATATTCAAGATGTTAATCGCTTGATGAAACAATTTGATGATATTCGCAAAGTTATGAAAGCGGTTAATAAAGGCTCAGGGAAAACAAAGGGAATGATGAGAGCTATGCACGCAAGAGGAAGAAGGTAAAATCGTCTAATATCTTCCTTTCTTTTTGCCAAAGTTGAACGCAAGATAACCTGTGAGGTAGAATGCCTTAGCTTTGTTGTGTGCCATCTGTTGAATGAATGGAAATACCATCTGAAGTTGTACTCCAACTTCTAAGGAACGTAATCTGAAATCACTTTTTGCAAAATCAAAATTTAAACCAGTCTTTACGTAAAAACCTGGTCTGATGAATGTTTCTGTAATTCCAGATAGTAAATTAGTTCCACCAATAATATTATTCAAATTGTGTTTCTCAGGATCGTATCTCACTATTTTTGAAAATCCTGTGGTGTAGTCTAATACTTCAACATAATTAGGAATACAGATGCCAATAGTAGCACCGCCAGAAAGTAAATAGTTAACCTGAACGCCACCCCAATATGGTTTTAAATGCAAGGTACGCTGGTAACCATAACCACCCTGCAAGAAAAACAATGAACACATTTGTCCATATCGAAGAGGTCTAACATCATAAAAAAAAGTATTTACAGAACGTATAGATTTGAAGTGCTGGTTAATCATAAACTCTACTTCCCAGAAATGCTTGTTAAACATATCTGGTGTTCGCCCATGTCGATAACCGAAACCAAAACCGTTTGTGTGAGCGAAAATAGATATATTCCACTCCTTATATGTTACATCGTGATGATACTCCCCAACTTCTTGAGCTGGACTAAAACAAGCAACGCACACAAGTAGTATTAACAAGTGTGCCTTTAAAATATTATAATGGGAATAAAAATTTGTTAGCCACATTCTATTTGGCCTCGCCTTGCGATTCATTAGGCATGTTGTATGAATAATGCCCGTATGCAGCGCATTTATGCTGTGTATCACACGCTGAAAATGCCAACGCTAATACAAACAAAACTACGAGACCTGCAATAATTTTTTTCATAATAAGTTAATTTTTATGTTAAACGTGCAAATATAAGTAAAAATTGTAAGTTCGCATCATTATTTTGTTTTTTTGTAACATTTTGATTTTCAAAAGAATAATTATATTAATATTTCTCGTTATCGCACTTTTCTTCGGATTCTCGCAGACAAAAGGCGATGAAGTTGCATTTTTGAAGTCAATAAAACTCTATTTTCTACCGCAAGATTATTATATTTTGGAAAAGATTGGTTTATCTGAAAAGAGAATTAATAAAATCACACTTTATGACTATGAACCAATAGCAGAAAAAATTGTTACATATTTAGAAAATAATGGTTATCCATTTGCAAAGGTTTCGCTTTCTACATTTTTTAACAATGATTCCACATTATCCTATAATGTTAATATAGAAAAGAATAAATTTGTACTTATAGACTCTGTTGTTTTAAAAGGAAATGCTAAGTTAAGACCAAGTTTTCTTTGGCCATATTTAGGTTTGAGAAAAAAAACTGCCTATTCTGAAAAAAAAATACAGCAAATTGGAAAAAAAATATCATCTTTAGCTTTCGTTACAGAGATACAACAGTCAGGAATATCGTTTACAGAAGATAAAGCTTTGTTATATCTCTATTTAGATAAGCGGAAAACGAATCGTTTTGATGGATATATTGGTCTTCAGCCAGAAAGTAGCTCTAATGGCAAGTTTTCTTTGATAGGTAATGTGTCGCTAACCCTTCAAAATGTTTTTAGAGTAGGGGAGAGCATATCACTTTCTTGGCATAGTAGTGAAAAATACTCACAATTTTTGTCTATAAATACGCAGTTTCCCTATCTTTTCTATACTAAGTTTGGTATTAGTGCAGCTTTTGAACTCGACAAAAGAGATACTTCTTTCCTAAATCTTAACTTTACTACAGGAATATCCTATAGATTGAATTATGATTGCGCAATAACTCCATTTTTTAGCTATTACAAATCTCAAATACTTGGTAAGAATAAAGTTTTAACTAATTCATCTTTCGTTGCTTGTAATAAAATTATGTATGGATTATCTGGAATATATTCTAATTTAGATTATATTTTCAATCCGAGGAAAGGTGTAGAGGTTTATGTTGAAGCATCTGCTGGAACAAAAAAGATAGACTACGATGAATTTTTATCGGAAGCTATATATGATAAAGAACGCAAGCAAACAAGTTATTCTTTACAAGGTAAGATTGTTGGATATATCCCTTTCTTCAAAAATTTAACCCTTGTTTTGCGAACTCGTGCTGGGAGTTTCTTAGGAGGCACACTGTATAATAACGAACTTTATAAGATTGGTGGCGTGGATTTTATACGAGGTTTCAATTCTAATGAACTATTAGCTTCAACGTTTCTTATATACAGTAGTGAATTAAGATACCTCTTTGCAAATAATTCAAATGTTCATTTTTTTTTCGATGGAGCTGTATATGAAAGAAATTGCCATAATGATTATTTGTTTGATAGTCCTTTAGGTTTTGGATTAGGGGTTGATGTTGGTGTGAAGAGTGGTATCTTCTATTTTGAATACGCACTTCCCCGACAGCGAGGGAATAAAATTTCGTTAAAAACAGGTAAGATTCATTTTGGAATAAAAGCGATGTTTTAAAAAATTAGGGAATACAAAATTATTGCATTCCCTATCAAAACACCAATTATTATTATGAATTTATTAAATGTCAAAAATATGCTTGATTGATTCAGCATATTTTTCGGCAATTTTCTTTCGTCTAACTTTTAGAGTAGGAGTAAGAATACCGTTATCTTGAGACCATTCGTCAGCGAGTAGTTCAAATTTGACGATATGCTCAGTTTTACTCAACTCTTGGTTGTATTTATCTATTTCAGTTTTGATAAGATTTTTGATATTCATATTATGAATCATATCACCATTGTGAGTATAGACTATTTTTTCGTTTTCGCACCAATCTTTAATAGCTTGAAAATCAGGAACTATAAGAGCAGCTACAAATTTTTGATTTTCACCGAGAACAACAATTTGGTCGATATATTTGGATTGAATCATCTTATCTTCAATAATTTGAGGGTTAACATATTTGCCCATCGAAGTTTTGAAAATGTTTTTCAATCGACCAGTAATCATAAGTTGACCACGTTCTGTAAAGCGTCCCATATCACCAGTGTGAAGCCATCCTTTTTCATCGATTATCTCTTTGGTTTGCTTTTCATTTTTATAGTAACCCATCATAATGTTATGGCCGCGGCAAATAATTTCGCCTTCATCAGAAATTTTAACATCTACGCCGCCGAGCGGAAATCCTACAGTTTTTGCTTCACGACCATATTTTTCGCGACAAGAAACCGCGATAACGGGTGAGGTTTCTGTCATGCCGTAGCCTTCAAATACAGGCATTCCGATAGCAGAAAAGAATGAACATAGTTGAGGTTGCAGTGAGGCTGCACCAGAAACAAGTATATCAAAATTTTCAGCTCCAAGTCCCTGGCGTATTTTGCTGTAAACTAATTTGTCGGCAAGTTTATGTTGTGCGTTATACCAAGGCGTTCTGTCGTCGTTTTCAATTTGATATTTGAGTGCAAGATTGAGAGCCCAATCAAATATCGATAGAGCTGCACCTGTTTTAGTTTTACCTGAAGCGACAATCTTTTCGTAAAATTTTTCAAGAACGCGAGGAACAGCAGTCATCATTGTGGGGTGAACTTCACGCATTGCTTCAGCAATAGTTGCTAAATTTGATACGTAATAAACAGACATTCCAAGCGATTGGTAAAGCAAAACAATCATGTTTTCGTAGGCATGACAAAGGGGCAAAAAGCTAAGAGCTCGTTTTGACCATTTAGATGGAATTTGTTTCAAATTAGCAAGTTGCGACATTAAATTTTTATGTGAGAGCATCACACCTTTAGGGGTGCCTGTTGTGCCAGAAGTGTAGATTATCATTGAACAATCTTCTTCATAAACTTCCGCACGACGCTGTGTTAAAAGTACTTCGTTCGCATTTTCTTTACCAAAATCAAGAAGTTGATCCCAATAAGGAAAATCATTACGATCCACGAATGTATAAATTTCTTTTAGATATTTAAGATCTTCGTGCACCGCTTGGATTTTTCTCATCACTATTTCGCCCTCCAAAATCAATATTTTGGCTTCACAATGGTTTAAAATATAGCGATAATCATCTTCGGTTATAGTTGGATATATAGGAACGAGAATTGCACCTATTTGTGTAGTAGCCATCTGAGTAATTGTCCACTCAGGTCGATTAGTTGATATGATGGCAACTTTATCACCTTTTTCAATGCCCTTTGCCAAAAAAGCATAACTTAAAGTATTTACTGCTTCAAGATATTCCTTTGGAGAATATTTGTTCCACTTATTCTTGCCTATTTTTCCTGATAAAGCAATTTTCTGCTCAGGATAATTCGCTTCATATTGAAGGAGAATATCAAAAATACGTTTTTGTTCAGCCATAAATTTTTTGCTTAATTGTTTGATTTTTGAGTCTGCAAAAAGACAATATTTTGTCTAAATACAATGATAAAAGTGATAATATTTTTCATAAATAAGTTGATTTCAATTAGTTAGGGATTAAATTTAAAATACAGGGACGAAATTTCATAATCAATCTAATATAAATATAATTTTTGTAATTTTGCAGACTATTAAAATTGTATGATGAAGAGGAAAATACCAAAATATTGTGTCTCAAAGGATAATACAATATACTATTTAGTATTTTTGTTTTTCTTTTCATTGTTATTTATAAACATTTTTACACCTTTCAAAGGGGCGTGGTATAATCAACAAAACTATACTCGACTTCAACTTTTTACAGATACGTTAGTGATAATAACTGGTGGAACAGTTGTTTTGATGATTAGTAGGTGGATAATGTACTATGTACATAAGAAAAAAGGATTAACGTTGTTTTGGTATATTTTTTGGCTGATAATAGAAATTCCTTTTCTTGCTTTATTATATGCACTTATATGTAACTTTGCGGTAGGTGATAATCGAGAATTTGGAGAGATATTAGTGCGAGCAATAGTTTATGTGCCGTTATTATATGTTATACCAACTTTGATTTCTCAGTTGTTTTTCAATATGATGGATAAAATTGAAAAGCTAAAGGTTCTCTCTGAAATTGAAAGCGAAGACTTTGTTGGTGATGAATATATATTAGACAATCATATAACCCCAAATTCTAAAAAAGATTTTGATTTAACTTTACCGCGGATTCTTAATAACGAAATTTCTATCTCTAATATAAAAAGCGAAGGAACAGACAACGAAACAGACATAAATAGAAAGTTTAATTTCCTTGATGAGAAAGGAGAACTTCAGATATCATTGAAACTCTCTAATATTTACTATCTTGAATCTGCAGAGAATTACATTAATATTTACTACAATAACAAAGATAGTGTAGAAAGATTTACAATGCGAAGTACGTTAAAAAAACAGTACGACAAATTGGAAAAATATGCTTTTATAAGATGTCATCGTAGTTATGTTGTTAATTTTAATAACATAATGTTGTTAATTCGAGAAAAAGATGGTACTTATCTAGACTTCGGCATCAAAGGATTAGAAAGAATTCCTATTTCAAAAACATATTTAGAAGCTGTTACACAATATTTTATTCAAAATGGTGGAGATTAATGACTAAAATTCAAGATAAAGTCAGCAAAATTATAAATTATTTTAGGGAAGCTCGTCCTAACGTTAGTTCTGAATTGAATTATGGAAATGAGTTTGAATTGTTAGTTGCAACAATATTAGCAGCTCAATGCACCGACAAGCGTGTGAATATGGTAACCCCTGCGTTATTTCAGAGGTTTACTAATGTTCAGGATTTATCTAAAGCTGATGTGGAAGAAGTTTTAACATATATAAAGTCAGTTTCATATCCCAATAGTAAGGCTAAATATTTGGTTAATATGGCAATGATGGTAGTAGAGAAATACAACGGTAAGATTCCAAATAGAATAGAAGATTTAGTAAAACTTCCTGGTGTAGGTAGAAAAACTGCAAATGTAGTATTAGCTTTTGCTTTTGGTGAAAACGCTATGCCTGTTGATACTCATGTTTTTAGAGTTTCTCATAGGTTGGGATTAGTATCAGAGAAGTTAAAAACGCCAGAAAAAGTTGAAGAGGTTTTGGTAAAAAGAATACCAAAGGAATACATTTCAACTGCGCACCATTGGCTTTTATTACATGGGCGTTACATTTGTACCGCTCGAGTTCCGCATTGTGAGAAATGTGGACTTACGGAGTTATGTGCGTATTACCAAAAGAAGTGTATTAAATAACCGTTATCTTTTTATATCTAATGCGTTTAGGAGCAACGTTTCCCATACGTAAACGTTTATTCTCCTCGTATTCAGTATAACTTCCTTCAAAGAAATAGACTTGAGAATCGCCTTCAAAAGCAAGGATATGGGTACATATTCTATCTAAAAACCAGCGGTCGTGGGAGATAACCACCGCGCAGCCAGCAAAATTTTCTAAACCTTCCTCCAAAGCGCGCAATGTGTTAACATCAATGTCGTTAGTTGGCTCGTCAAGGAGTAATACGTTAGCCTCAGATTTTAATGTGAGAGCTAAGTGGAGTCGATTTCGTTCACCACCAGACAGGACTCCAGCTTTTTTACTTTGGTCGGTTCCACTGAAATTAAATCGCGAGAGATAAGCGCGGGAATTTATAAGGCGACCGCCCATGCTAATTTGTTCATTTCCTTCAGATACAACTTCCCAAACGCTTTTTTCAGGATCTATAACAGTATGTTGTTGGTCAACGTAGCCAATAGTAACAGTTTCGCCTACATTAAACTCCCCGCTATCGGGTTTTTCCAAACCCATTATCATACGAAAAAGAGTTGTTTTTCCCGCTCCATTTGGTCCAATAACACCAACTATACCGTTAGGTGGTAAATTAAAATTCAAATCTTCAAATAGAAGTTTATCACCGTAAGCTTTTCTAACATTGTGAGCTTCAATAACTTTATTGCCGAGGCGTTTACCATTCGGAATAAAGATTTGTAGGCGTTCTTCTTTTTCCTTCACGTCTTCGTTTAGGAGTTTATCGTAAGCATTCAGACGAGCCTTAGATTTAGCATGTCTTGCTTTAGGAGCCATTCTAACCCATTCAAGTTCTCGTTCAAGAGTTTTCATACGTTTAGATTCCTGCTTAGCTTCCATTGCAAGTCGGTTAGATTTTTGTTCGAGCCAAGAAGAGTAGTTTCCTTGCCAGGGAATACCTTCACCTCTGTCGAGTTCAAGAATCCATCCTGCAACATGGTCGAGGAAATATCGGTCGTGAGTTACAGCAATGACAGTGCCTTTGTATTGTTGGAGATGAGCTTCGAGCCATTCAACAGATTCAGCATCAAGGTGGTTGGTAGGCTCATCAAGTAGGAGTATATCAGGTTCAGTGAGAAGAAGTCGGCAGAGGGCAACACGGCGGCGTTCACCACCAGAGAGATTTGCAGCTGGAGTGTCGCCATCTGGGCAGCGCAAAGCATCCATAGCTCGTTCCAACTTTGAATCGAGTTCCCAAGCATCATATTGCTCTATCAAATCTGTAAGTTCACCTTGACGTTCAATGAGTTTTGTCATCTCTTCATCATCCATTGGTTCAGAGAATTTAGCGTTAACTTCATTGTACTCGTTTAATATATCAACAATAGGTTGAACCCCTTGCATCACAATCTCCTTAACTGTTAACGAGTCGTCGATTTGTGGTTCTTGAGGAAGGTATCCAACAGAATAACCAGGTGAAAATACAACTTCGCCCTGATATGATTTGTCGAGACCTGCAATGATTTTTAAAAGTGATGATTTACCAGAACCGTTAAGTCCTAATACACCAATCTTTGCACCGTAGAAAAACGAAAGATATATGTTTTTAAGAACCTGTTTCTGTGGCGGGAATGTCTTACTAACATTCACCATTGAGAATATAATTTTTTTGTCGTCAGCCATATTGTTGTGATTACTAATTTTCAGAGAAAAGAGGTGAATTTCTATAATAATCGAAATTGAGATGTTTGGTTAATTTGCTAAGAACTAAAGTATCTTCGTTATGTCCAGTTGAATTGTCTAAAGCGAGATCTAATGTGCAATAATTTCGAGAAGCTAAAAGTCCGTATGCAGAGTTATCATCAGAAACAAAGTTAGTATATTCTAATCGATTTTGAATTATGCTACTGTTAGGAGTTGCAACCTCACGATAAGTGAGATAGTTGTTGTCGCCTGCCCATACGGTAAGTCTAAGACAACGGAACGCTTTGTTATCAACTGCGTCTATATAGCGAGTAACGTTAGGATTTGTAGGAATAGTTTGAATAAAATTTGTAAAGAAAGTTTTAGGTGTAAAGTCGGAATAACTGATTTCAGAAGATGTGGTTGTACGGATATAGTCGCTGTTAAGTTTTTTTGTTATCTTCTTGTGAGCTATTTCACCAGTATTATTGTCAACTTCGATGTAATAAAATGTAAGGTAAATATCGTATAAAGCAGCGTTATCAGCTTTGTAGAATTGAATTTTATAGCCTTTATCATAGTTCATATTCCAATTTTGCATAGGTCTTCTGATAGAGAAGTCGCCCACTAACAAAGTTTGAGCATAAACTTCTTCTTTAGTTGGTAAGCGTTTAATAACAAGCCGATATGTAGCTTCTTTATTCAACTGCCAATCAGAAAAATAGACTATCTGTTTGGGATTAGCGAAATGGCCATCGTTTTTAGCAATTTGTGTAGTAGTATCTAATATAGCACTGCGAACAATTCTTCCGTTAAGAGCTTCTTCAAGTCTAACTTCAATAGAGTCTATGGGGTAGTATATGTTATCTGGATTTAAGGCTGCTTCGTAGGCGTTTTCATCTGTAATAAACCCGCGATATATTTTGAAATAGTGTATATCATCGTTAGGATTGATAATACCATACGAAATAGTAATATCTTTAAAGTCGGCAGATAAATCTACAGGTTTACAAGAATTTATTAAAACTAATGTAGTCAGGATTACAAAGAAAATATATATATTTTTCATTATTATTCGTTATAATTAGGGATTTCGCGTAGCCACTTCGTGCCCATTCTTTTACCATACCTGTTAACGCGGGTATTTTTATAGAATTTTTGGTTAAAGTTGTAAAGAAGTCGAAGTGAAATCTGATTGTTGAAGAATTTATGCTTTTCGATTAATGTTGAGCCATCGGAGCGTTTATATTCAAAATTAGTTGTTCTTATAGGTACTAATGAATATTCATATCGAAAATTTAGGTTAAGGTTTTTATAAAGACGGACATTAATATCAGCAATAACAGACCAGTCGCTTTTTTTGTAATCCCCAGAACGAGCGTTTATAGTGCGTGTGAATCCGTTATACACTTCGTGAGCTCTAACTAATCTGCTCCAAGCAAAACCAAGTCCAAAAGTACATCCAGAAAATCTATCTTCATAATGTACTAAGAGAGGAATTTGAACATAATCGAGTTCAATTATACACTTAGTTTTAGGATTAAAAGGTTTAGTTTTGTCGATATTTAAAAACATTGAAGAACCATATTTAGTAGTGTCGAAATATCCAGGTGTGTTTGTTTTTCGTGAGCCTTTTTGAGTGTATAGGAGCTCAAGCGACAAGTGCCATGTTTCTTTAGGGTTAAGCGCTACAGAGACGCCAAGTCCACCATTAGCACCCACTTTGTAGAATCCATGAACATCATCCCCTTCAATTTGAGAGAAGTTGGCACCAAGTGCGGCAAAACCTGTAAATCGTTGAGCTTTAATGGTTTGTGTTGAGAATACCAATATAAACAAGAAAATAATATTTATTCTGCGATTATACATTATCATAATGTGTATTTTCAAACCGCGAAGATACAAAAAATGTTGGAAATGAAGAAAGTGGTATTTGTTGATAAATACTTAGCTCTAATTCCCAACTTCAATAATACATACAACAATACATAGAATCAGATTGTTAGTAAAACTATTTTTCAAGAAATTCTTCATCAGTGAGAGTGTTTAAAAAAGCTTTAAGGTCTGCTATATCTTTTGGAGATAGCATAGCACCACCGTTATTTATTTTGTGCATTAACGGGCTTGCGTACGGCGTAGGTTGAAGTCCAGTGTTATAAAACTCCAAAACTTCATCAAGAGTTTTGAATCTTCCGTCATGCATATAAGGTGCTGAAACAGAAATATTTCTCAACGATGGAGCTCGATAAGCACCTTTGTCATAGAGATTAAAAGTAACAGAAAATCTATCGAGAGAATCAGTAGGATTTAATTCTAAAGCATTGTTGTAGAATTGATTAGTGGTAAAAAGTGGACTTCCGTCACCACCGTGGCAATGGAAACAATCGGCGCCCTCCTCAGTCGAGAAAAGCACGTAACCATGAAGTTCTTCATCAGTTAGATTATTGATTCCTAATAGGTATCTGTCGAACTTAGAATTAGCAGATATGAGAGTTCTGACATATTGAGCAATAGCTTTTTGGATTCTATCAATAGTTATTTCATTAGTTCCGAAGGCTTTTTCAAAAAGAGGGGGATATTTTTTATCTGCGCTAATTGCGGCAACAGCACTTTCAACGGTGCCGTCCATTTCGTCTTCAGCGGTTATAGCCATTAAAACAACGTCTTCAATGTTTCTTCTTCTCTTGTTAGAATTTTCGGTTGAGATATATCCATTCCAAAAATATCCGTTATTGTTAAATACGAGATTCATAAGAGGCATAACGTTGTGAGAAGTTGGTTTTCCAGTTTTTCTTCCACGTGCTTTTCCATCTGGGAAACGAGGGTTGTTGATACCAATATCGTAATTGTTTTCCTTTCGATGACAGGTTGCGCAACTCATCAAAGAATCAGGGTCATATCCTAAGTATCCGCAAAGGTGCGGGTCGTGGAATAAAATTCGTCCTAACTCAACTCCTTCCACAGTCATGGGGTTGTCATTTGGAATGTTGAGTAGGGTAGGGAATCCTTTAGGAATTTCGATATTTAGAGGTGTTGGGTATTCAATTTTATCTTTACAGGATTGTAGTGCAAAAGATATAAAAAGAACAAGGCAGAAACTCTTAAGAGTATCTATAAGGCATTCATTATCAGTGGAAAGCGATTTATTATTCATCAAAAAGTCCTAATTGAGTGCCATTGGCGTCTCCTTCAGTAGTATCAGTAGTATCAACAGTAATAGTATCGAATATATCCTTGGCAATTTCTTGATCGACAGATATTATCTCTACTTCATTACCAGAAGTTGTGTTTTCTTCTTCTGGTTCAGTATAGGGGAGTGGTTGGATAAAACGGATAGATTTAATATCAGGGAAAGAGATTCGTTTGCCTTTAGCGCGGGCGGTAGATAAATCAACGTATTCAGCACAAGAGATTATATCTTCGCTATCAAATTCTGCTTTTTTATCACGATAAGTTACACAAATTTGAGGTAGATAATCTATTGAATAACATATCAATTTAGAAGTTCCATCAGTTGGATAAAAATCAATTTTTTTAATTAGTGTTTCAGGTTTGAAACGTTTTATGAAATATTTCTTCTCCTTTTTAAGAAGATAGACAGCAGTTATAACCATTGAAGGTTTCCATTTAACAATTATATCTAAATCATCTTCAAAATGTAGAGAAGTTTCGTAGCCAGTAATTCTGTAATTTCCAGATTTATAGATGGTAAGAATTTTATCATCTTCGTGGAAAGAATCGATAAAAGTTCCTCTACCGTCTGTGTTAAGTTTCATTACAGAATCTTCAAAGAAAACGTCAATAGCACTGAGAGTAGAGATGCCTTTCTGAGCGAGATTGATAGTTGAGATAGGGTAGCGGGTTACAATATTCCCTAATGCACCGCGGTTTTTTACAGCAAGTTGTCCAAAATCAAAATCGAATTCACGTTTTTTAAGTTTCGGTTTAGGTTTGAGTTTTATTTTTACGATTTCAGCTTCTCCGTTAGGATTAGAAGTAAGATATAGGATTTTTGCATTAGGATTATTTTTAACAAGGTCGTAGGTTTTATCACGTGTAACGCCGCCAACATTAAATCTTTTTGCATATACGGGACCATTAGCTCCTGCTGAGTAAATCATATTGTAAATTTGTCGTTCATCATTGCGTTTAAAAACTTCAGCCAGAACGATATTTTTTCCTACGAAATGTTTGTCGGCGACTTTGCTGATAGAGCATAGACCATTTTCGTTGAAAACTATAATTTCGTCTAAGTCGGAGCATTGGCAAGCGAGTTCAACATCTTCATCTTTTTTGAGATTAGTTCCAATAAATCCTTCTTTTTTATTGACATATAATTTTTGGTTAGCCACAGCCACAGTTACAGCACTGATATTATCGAAATTCTTAATTTCAGTCATACGTTTCCAATCTGCTCCATATTTTTTCTTGAGTTGAAGGAAATAGTTAATAGAGTAATCAATGAGGTGGGCTAAATGATTTTGAACTTCGTCAATGTTTAATTCAATTTCATTTATTTTATCTTCAGCTGCTTTAATATCAAATTTTGAAATTTTTCTAACAGGTTTTTCACAGAGAGACAGAATATCTTCGCGGGTGATTTCCTGTTTGAATAGTTTTCTATAAGGGTCGAAAGCTTTTTCAATGCGGTCAACTTGTGCATCCCAAGATTCTGCTTCTTTTTCAAGTTCTTTATAAATTCTTTTTTCGAAGAATATTTTTTCTAAAGATATTTTATGCCAAAGTCCTTGTAGTTCTTCGAGGTCGATGTTAAGTTCTTTGCGGAGAAGCTCAACAGTATTTTGGGTACTTATTTTTAGAATATCCTTAACGTTAGTAAATTTTGGTTTACTGTTCCAGATGACGCATGCGTTTGTGGAGTATGTAATTTCGCAATCTGTAAAAGCATAAAGGGCGTCAATAGTTTGATCTGGTGATACGCCAGGCATCAGATGAAGGTATATTTCTGCTTGTTGGGCGGTATTATCATCAATTTTTTTGATTTTTAGTTTACCATCTTCAATAGCCTTAGTGATAGAGTTTTTTGATTCGGTGATAAGGTCGTCAGTAGTTGTGCCGTAAGGAATTTCTGTGATTACTAATGTTTTATTGTCTTGGATCTTTATTTTAGCTCGAACTCTTACCTTTCCGCCTTGGGCACCGTCATTATATTTACTAATATCTACAGTGCCTCCTGTTTGAAAGTCTGGATAAATTTCAAAATCTTCGTTTTTAAGGATTTTTATAGAAGCGTCGATAAGTTCGTTGAAGTTATGTGGCATAATTAGGGTTGACATACCTACACCAATACCTTTAACCCCCTGGGCTAAGAGTAGAGGGAATTTGATAGGTAAAGTTATAGGTTCGCGATTACGACCATCGTAAGAAACTTGCCAGTCAGTTGTTTTGTGGTTGAAAACAACTTCTTTTGCAAAAGGAGTGAGCCGAGCTTCAATGTAACGATCGGCAGCTGCTGGGTCGCCAGTGATTATGTTACCCCAGTTACCTTGAGTATCGATAAGTAATTTCTTTTGCCCTAATTGCACTAAAGCAGCAGTTATTGATTGGTCGCCGTGCGGGTGATATTTCATAGTATTACCAGTGATGTGTGCGACTTTGTTGTATCTACCATCTTCGAGTTCATCCATAGAGTGTAAAATACGTCTTTGCACGGGTTTAAGACCATCGTTAACGTCAGGGAAAGCACGGTCTAAAATAACATACGAAGCATAGTCCAAATACCACTCGCGATACATGGATTGTGCAAATATAACTTTGTGAAGACCAGTTTCTTCCTCTTGTTCTGATGTATCTTCGTCGGGAATAACAATTTCTTCTGAATCATCGATGTTATCGTCCATTTCAGTCTTTACATCATCATCTTGATAATCTTCTGCCATTATGTTGTTTTTTTTAAGAGCTTAATATATAACAACTGTTATTTTGTCTGTTTGTAGGAGTGTTGCCATTTCTGGCGATTTTTTTGCGGCAGGAATGCCTGCAACTCCTAAGACGCCGCAAAGATACATAATTATTTTGTAGATTCTGTCAAAATAGCGATATTAGAGGAATTTTCTTGAAAGATAAGGGTGAATTTTGTGGTATTACTGTTGTTTAAAACCCCAAAAAACAATTTTTTTTAACCGAAACCATCTGTAAATCAATATAAGCAAATCAGATTGATAGTTTCAAGCCCACTTTGAACTCTAACTTCAAACACGTAGGTGGCTCTGCGTGTATGTTAGCAATAGCAACAATATTGATGTTTTTTTATAAGTGTTACTTAAAGATAAATCTCTTAAAATCGAGTCCTAAAGCATAAACCATCAAAATTATAAGTAAAATAAATCCGATAGTGTTGGCTATTCCGAGGAATTTGTCGCTGGGTTTCTTTCCAGTTATCATTTCAACGAGAATAAAAAGTATATATCCGCCATC
This sequence comes from uncultured Bacteroidota bacterium, assembly GCA_902797625.1. Taxonomy (GTDB): domain Bacteria; phylum Bacteroidota; class Bacteroidia; order Bacteroidales; family WCHB1-69; genus F23-D06. The sequence continues at coordinate 19,968 of CADBTU010000074.1, forward strand.
TAAACCTGGGATAGGAATAATATTCATAAAAGCGAGAATAATCCCTAATAGAGCTGTCATACTCCAAAATCTGTACCAATCCCATACTTTTGGAAAAATGCTTCCAATAGTTATGAAACTGCCTAATTGCGTGGCTCCTTCTTTAGTGAAAACAATCTTAAATTGCTTAACATAATTTGCAAGAGTTGTAAATCCCATCTTAGTGCCAGTGGGAATAGATTGCCAGAAAGAGTAATTTACGTGTACAACATCAAAGAAATCAGCAGGTTGTTTATATGCAACACCAATATTACCAATAGAATCGATAGATACAGAAGTATGGTGAAGGCTGTCGTTACGAATAAAGTCGAGTTGAAGTTCTTTATTTTTGTTATCAACGAAAGATTTTTTAAAATCGAAAAAGCAGAATAGGGTAGAGTCGTTAATACCTACAAGGCTGTCGCCGCGCATTAGTCCTGCTTTAGCAGCGGGGGTGCCAGCAAGAACACTGTCGATAACAAAAGGGATTCTATAGTTGCAGAATAAAGAAGCAGAACCTGCACCAACAACTTTTCGAGCGAGATCTTTAGGGATAGAAATTATGGTTTCTAAATTATCTCTTTCAACAGTAACTGTTTTTACATTATCAAGAAGCATTGCATTGGCAAAATCGCCTAAAGTCTCTGGTTTAAAAGAATCAACATACAATATTTTATCTCCATTTTGGAAACCTGCGTCTAACATCTCTTGTGAGAATTCTAAGCCATATCGAGCGTTTTCAAGAGGTATAAAATCGTTGCCCCAGTGAAAACATATAAGAATGTAGATAATAATTGCTGTTATGAAGTTTACTAAAACTCCACCAATGATAATCAGGAAACGTTGCCAAGCTGGTTTAGCACGAAATTCCCAATCGTGAACCTCTTCACTGAGATCTGATGATTTTGTAGTTTCGTCAACCATGCCATTGATAGAACAGTATCCTCCAAGTGGTAGCCAACCCAAACCCCATTCTGTTGATTCAGGGTGTTTTGACCATTCTTCTGGGGCTTTTGAAGAGAAAAAACTGAAGTGCATCCTTCCATTAAATCTTTTCATCCTCAACAATGAAAATCCAGGATTAAAAAAAACGTAAAATTGGTCAACGCGAGTTTTGAAGATCTTTGCAAAAGAAAAGTGCCCTAATTCGTGCGTTACTACCAAAAACGTTAAACTTGCTAACAAGCCCAATATTTGCATTGAAATTCCCATATTGTCTAATAAATAATTTTTGCGGCGGCAAATATACGAAATATATGGAAACTGTGTTTGGCTGAATGCTGGAAAAACACGGCAAACGCATCAAAACAAAGAATCAAAGCAAATATTATTATCAAAAGAATTAACAATAATCGTAAAAGATTGCTAAGATAGAGGAAAAAAGTGGATATTGCTGTCCGCTAAAAATAGATTTTCTATATCCGTAACCCTCCGTAAACCAGAGTGTGCAATTTCTACAGACAAATCCAAGCCCCCTGAAATCCCAACTCCAGACGCTTTTGAAATTTTTTCGGTTCAAGAGAAACGCTGGATACTTTTAAGCCGACATTAAAACCCTCCCGTTCAGTTCTCTGGGTACCTGCCCCGCAATGTTGGTCTGCCCGATGCACGATTGCTGTAACAACCACAAAGAAAAAAAACGCGCCTTAGAAATGTTTTCGTGAAAAAATTGCGGTTGAACGAGTAAAAAGAAAACTTGTTTTCTTTTTCGAGTGTGAGC
>CADBTU010000075.1 GCA_902797625.1 uncultured Bacteroidota bacterium
AGAAGAGCGAGGTCTTCCATTGTTCCGTTTCCTTTAGTGATACGGTCAAGAATTTCGTACAAACGTTTGTTACCTACACGGCAAGGAGTACATTTACCGCAAGATTCTTCAACGGTGAAGTCTAAGTAGAATTTTGCAACAGAAACCATACATGAAGTTTCATCCATCACAATCATACCACCAGAACCCATCATTGAGCCAGCAGCCACGAGGTTATCGTAATCGATAGGAGTATCAAGGAACTTCTCTGTTAAACAGCCACCTGAAGGGCCGCCAGTTTGCACAGCTTTGAACTGTTTGCCGCCTTTGATACCACCGCCGATTTCGTAGATAACTTCACGAAGAGTGATACCCATAGGAACTTCGATAAGACCAACGTTGTTGATTTGTCCTGCCAATGCGAACACTTTAGTGCCTTTTGACTTTTCAGTTCCGATAGATGAGAACCATTCCCATCCTTTGTTGATGATAACTGGAATATTAGCAAAAGTTTCAACGTTATTCACGTTAGAAGGTTTTTTCATATAACCCTCTTGAGCTGGGAATGGTGGTTTGAAAGTAGGTTCACCGCGTTGACCTTCCATAGAGTGAATCAAAGCAGTTTCCTCACCACAAACGAAAGCACCAGCACCGTAGCGCAAGATTATATCGAAACAAAAGTCTGTGCCAAAAATGTTATTGCCGAGCAAGCCATATTCACGGGCTTGGTCGATAGCAATTTGAAGGCGGTGGATTGCCAACGGGTATTCGGCGCGGATATACACCAAACCGATAGAAGCTCCGATACAGAAGCCGCCTATTGCCATAGCCTCGATGATTGAGTGTGGGTCGCCTTCCAAGATTGAACGGTCCATGAATGCACCTGGGTCGCCCTCATCGGCATTGCAGATCATGTATTTTTGGTCAGCAGCGTTTTTAGAGCAGAGTTCCCATTTCAAACCTGTCGGGAAGCCAGCGCCGCCGCGGCCACGAAGACCAGACTTTTTGATAATATCAATAGTGTCTTGAGGATTATTGTTTTCAAGAACATCTGCTAAAGCTTTGTAACCGTCGCGAGCGATGTATTCATCAATATTTTCAGGATCGATGAAACCGCAGTTGCGAAGAGCTATACGCATCTGTTTTTTGTAGAAACCCATGTGTTTAGAATCAGCAACGTGTTCCTTATTTTCTGGGTTTTCATAAAGGAGACGGTTGACTTTTCTACCTTTAATGATATGCTCATCGATAATTTCGCGGCAATCTTCAGGGGTTACCTGAGTGTAGAAAGTGTTGTCGGGAAGAATCTTCACGATAGGCCCTTTTTCGCAGAAGCCGAAGCAACCTGTTGTTACAACTTGAACATCGTCAGATAAGTTCTTCTCTCCTAATATTTGAACAAAATTTTCTTTAATTTTTGTACTCTCTGAAGCGGTACAACCTGTACCACCGCAAAGAAGAATGTGATATTTATAATTTGCCATAACTGAAACCTGATTTGTTATTTGTCGATTTTTTCGTAATTTACAGGGATTACTCCTTCAAGGATTTCTCCGTTGATGACGTATTTGTCAACAAGATCCTTAGCTTTTTTTGTATCTACGTGTCCAAACACGATAGGGTCTTGACCAGGTTTCTTTACTTCAACGGTAGGTTCAGCATAGCAATAGCCCATACAACCCGTTTGAGTTACTACGGCTTTTACTTTTTGCACGTTGCACTCTTCGATAATAGCTTCCATAGTCTGTTTAGCGCCAGAAGCGATACCGCATGTTGCCATTGCAACCTTGATTTGAACGAGGTTTTCAACGTTTTCGCTTTCCTCGCGCAATTCAATTTTTGATTGCAACTCTTCTCTCTTTTTCTTGAGATCCGCCAATGATTTTATCTTTTCCATAACATAAAATTTGGTAAGTTGTAGATTTATTTATTTTTTTAATTATTTGTCATACTGCTATTTAGATAGCATAATATTCGCGCGGCAAATATACAAAAAAAGTATTACTGTTTGTTAAAAATTTTGCGTGTGTTTAAACGCCAAAATATCCTACGTTTGAAAGCATAGGAACAAACAAAAAAGGCTGAATTTCAGTCAATAAATTCAGCCTTTTGATACTATGAATTTTTGATATAAAACTATTCAACGTAATAAGTTAAGCGCATATTTATGCTTGCACGTTTTTGTTTGGATGAAGTATTGAAAGCTCCTCCCCAAGTGTAATCTTCATCAGATGAATTAGGTTTTGTGATTTGAAAAACACCCATATTAGCACTTTTTAAATCTCCCAACTTAGCACCTGCATTTTGAGTAATTGTTTCAGCGCGAGATTTAGCATTTTTTGATGCTTCAGCCAACATTTCTAATTTCAGATCTGATAATTTGGTGTAATAATATTCGGGATTATTGTTTTCAATCATGATATTTTGGTCGTATAGTTCTGCAATATCGCGGGTTAGAGATTCGATTTTTTCAATATTCGATGACTCAATTCTTACAACTTGTTTAGCTTCATAGCCTTCAAAAACCTCATTCCAATTACCATTTGTGTAAAAACCTCTATAAACAGGGCGAGTTGTTATTTTCTTGAAATCAATCTCTGAAGCTGGAATCTGGGCATTATTCATATAAGTTTTCACTATTTCATTTTGTGCTTTTAGTTTGGAGTAGGCTTGTTTCATATCATTATCTTTCACAGAATAAGTAAATTCCCAGACTATTAGATCGGAAGTAAAGTCTTTTTCAACTAAACCAACTACAGACACAGTCTTTTGCGGTTTTTTAGTGTTATAGTAAGATACTCCAATAGCAATCGCTCCCAATACGAATGCTACACTTGCAATAATTGCGATAAGAACTGATTTGTTTTTCATTTTTAGCGTATTTAATTTTACCACTAAACGTGATTATTTTTAGAATATTGTATTAAAAACAATGAAAAAATGCATGTAATATTACGTGCAAAAAAACTATCTTTGCAGCGTTTTAAACGCTAACTTTAAAATAGCTTTTTATTGTACAAAAATAACATATAATACAATGGATATTAACGAATTACAAAAAACAGCGGCACAAGTGCGCAGAGATATTATTAGAATGGTTCACGGGGCAAAATCTGGTCACCCAGGTGGTTCTTTGGGTTGTGCAGACTTTTTAACAGCACTTTTTTTCGGTATTTTAGAAGCAAAACCAGAAAATTTTTCTATTGAAGGAAACGGTGAAGATATGTTCTTTCTCTCAAACGGACATATTAGTCCAGTTTTGTATAGTGTTATGGCGCGCCGAGGTTACTTTCCAATTTCGGAACTTTCCACTTTTCGTAAATTAGGAACCAGATTACAAGGACATCCTACACCTGTTGAAGGTTTGCCAGGCATTAGAATTGCTTCTGGTTCTTTAGGTCAAGGGCTTTCTGTTGCTATTGGTGCTGCGCTTGCGAAAAAAGCAAATAAAGACAACCACTACGTATTTGCGCTTACAGGCGATGGAGAGCTGCAAGAAGGACAAATATGGGAAGCTTTAATGTTTGCTGGTTCAAAACATGTTGATAATCTTATAGTTACTGTTGATTACAATAAAAAACAGATCGATGGCACTACTGATGCTGTTATGAATTTAGGAAATTTAAAAGCGAAATTCACAGATTTTGGTTGGTTAGTTCTTGAGATGAATGGTAACGATATGAAAAGTTGTGTTCAAACTCTTACTTTAGCTAAAAAACTTGCAGGCAATCAGAAGCCTATAGCTATAATTATGAAAACAGAGATGGGACAAGGTGTTGATTTTATGATGGGAACACATAAGTGGCACGGTACACCTCCTAACGATGAACAAACTGAAGCTGCTTTAGCTCAGCTCCCAGAAACCTTAGGCGATTACTAATCTTTTCATTTTGTGAAGATAGTCAACAAATACCTTTGTAAAAATTTCCTCGGACCATTCGTTCTGACGTTCTTTGTAGCACTTTTTGTGTTACTCATGCAGTTTGTTTGGAAGTGGGTTGATGAACTTGTTGGTAAAGGTTTGGAACTAAATATCATGTTGAAATTGATGTTTTATGCATCTATTTCGTTGTGTTCTATGGCTTTTCCTTTAGCTGTTATGTTGGCTTCTCTTATGACATTTGGTAATATGGGTGAGCGGTATGAAATCGTAGCCCTCAAATCTACAGGTATTTCTACTCGCAAGATGATGACACCCTTGGCACTCTTAACAGTTCTTATCTCAATATTATCGTTTGTGGTTTCCGACCAAGTTGTACCGCACGCTACAATGAAATTAAGAATGCTTCTGTATGATATTCAAGAACAAAAACCTGCTCTAAATATTGAGGAAGGTGTATTTTATAACGGTTTCGATAACTACTCTATACTCGTTGGTGAAAAAATGCCTGACGGAGAAACTATCAAAGATATATTGATCTATGACCATACACGAAGACAAGGAAATACGTCTGTAACGTATGCAAAATCTGGAAAAATGCAGATTACATCTGATAAGAAATACCTTCTTTTCACTTTAAATAATGGTTCTTTTTGGGACGAAAACTCGTCAATGACTAATAGAACAGGAAAGCGCGCCTCTTTTCCGTTGATGCGAGCATCGTTTGAAAAGCAGTACAAACGATTTGATATGTCTGACTTCTCTTTGAATAGGGTAGATGCAGAATTTTTTCAATCGCATTATTCTTCTATGACATCTAAGCAATTAGGAGATATGATTGACACCATAAAGATGCAGATTCGAGATGTAGAAAATAATACTGCAAACAGTTTTTTTAATAATCTTTACTTCTATAATTATTTTGTTCGTAACAACGAACAATTCAATAATCAAAGTAAATCTCAAAAGTTAGATTTATTGCAATTGCAGCCATCAATGAGGGATAATATTCTTCGTAATGCTGAAAATTCATCGCGTTCTTTTATATCTTCAATGAAAATTAATCATGGAGATATAACCTTTAAAACCTCTTATATGTGTACATTTCAAATTGAATTACAGCGAAAATACAGATTAGCAGTTGCTTGTCTTTTGTTTTTCTTCATTGGAGCCCCACTTGGTTCTATTATTCGTAAAGGTGGTATAGCAATTCCGTTAGTTTTTACAGTATTATTCTTTGTAATATACTTTGCGCTATCCGTTATTGGTGAAAAAATTGCCAAAGGAGGTACTACACTTGTCTGGTTAGGTACGTGGTTATCGTCATTCATTTTGTTGCCACTTTGTATTTTCTTAACTTATCATGCAACAATGGACACAGCCGTTCTTTCTCCTGATACATATTCTAAATTTCTTGATAAAATCAAAAATATAAAACTATTCTCAAAAAAAAGAAATGAAAATTCTTCAAATTTGTCATAAAACACCTCTCCCAACTATTGATGGAGGCTGTATTGCTATCAACAATATAACCCAATGCTTGCTAAATAGTGATTTGGATGTTAAAGTTGTGGCAATATCAACCCCTAAGCACCCATTTGTTATTTCCGCATTTTCAAAATCATACTTAGATAAAACAAAATTTGAATCTGTTTATATTGACACCACACCACACAAAATAGAAGCACTTAAGACTCTTTTTACTGGTAAATCTTATCAAATAAACAGATTCTTTCATAAAAATATGGCTTCTAAGTTAATAGAAGTTCTTAACAAAAATAGTTTCGATATTATTCATCTTGAGTCTATCTATTTAGCATCTTATATTCCTTTGTTAAGAAAATATTCTAAAGCTAAAATATTATTGAGGTTACACAATATTGAGCATCTTATATGGTATAGATTATCAGAAAATGAGGTTAATCCGATAAAGAAGCTTGCATACAAGATAAATGGAGATCAGCTAAGAAGAATAGAACGTAAAATCTTAAAAGAGGTTGATGGATATATGGCGATTTCGGAACCTGACTATAAATATTTTCATGGTGTTTTTCCAGAAGTTCCAGGTGTAGTAATTCCGTTTGGGATAGATGTTGATGATTATTATAATGAAGATGATGACTATATTGCTACAGACAATCCAGATATTTTTCACATAGGAAGTATGAATTGGTCGCCTAATATTGAGGGTATAACGTGGTTTTTAGACGAAGTGTGGCCAGAAATTTTAGCAACTCACCCAAATTTAACATTTACTCTTGCAGGCCACGAAATACCAGAAAGCATACGTCAACGCCACGACAAAAATGTGTCTATTGTGGGTGCTGTACCTAATGCTAATGAGTTTATGACAGATCATGATATTATGGTAGTACCTCTTCTTTCGGGTAGTGGTATTAGAATCAAAATTATTGAGGCAATGGCCTTAGGAAGAGTCGTTATTACAACATCTATTGGTGCAGAGGGTTTAAATATTGTTGATGGTAAACATTTATTTATTGCAAATACTCCAAAAGAATTTGTATCAGTAATAAATAAGTGCGTATCGATGCCTGATCTTTGCACTATTATCAGCGAAAATGCACGACATTATATCTCAGTACACCATAACAATGTGGTTATTGCAAAAAAAATCAACGATTTCTACAATACTATTTTAGCGTAATCATGGATAAACTGCTTAACCGAATAAATTCTGTTGAGGATTTAAGAAGATTGCCTGTTGAAGATCTGCCGCAATTGTGCGATGAGTTAAGACAATTTATAATAGAACAAACAGCTGAGCATCCTGGTCATTTGGGCTCAAATTTAGGGGTTGTTGAATTAACTGTAGCTATTCATTATGTTTTTGATACGCCCGATGATAAGTTAATATGGGACGTGGGACATCAGGCTTATTGTCATAAAATATTAACAGGAAGGAAGGATGTTTTTTGCACAAACAGATGTTATGAAGGTATAAGTGGATTTCCACGTCGCGATGAAAGCGAATTTGATGTTTTTGGTACAGGACATTCCTCAACATCTATTTCTGCTGCTTTAGGAATGGCCGTTGCAGCTAAGATGGAGGGAAATTCTAAACGCAATCATATTGCTGTTATTGGTGATGGAGCAATGGGAGGCGGAATGGCTTTCGAGGCAATGAACCAAGCTCCTTATCGAGATGTTAATATGCTTGTCATCCTTAATGATAATAAAATATCAATAGACCAAAGTACAGGCGCGATGAGTAAATATTTGCTTTCAATTACAGCATCGCCAGCCTATAACCGGCTAAAAAATAGAATTTGGAACTTTTTTACATTTCGCACTAATCATCCTAACAGATTTACCAATATTTTTAGTAAAATGGGTAATGCCCTGAAAGGCTGGATTTTGGGAGGAAGTAATTGGTTTCAAAGTTTAGGTTATCGCTATTTTGGACCAGCTAACGGTCATGATGTAGTATATCTTGTTCAAACTCTTAAAGGTTTGAAATCTTTGCCAGGCCTGAAATTGTTCCACCTCCTAACTGTAAAAGGTAAAGGTTTAGAAGCGGCTGAGAAAGACCAAACTAAGTACCATGCACCAGGAAAATTTGATCCCGATACAGGTGAAATATTACGAGCAGATATAGAAGCAGTTCCACCTAAGTTTCAAGATGTTTTTGGACATACAATTTTAGAACTTGCGCGAGAAGATGAAAAAATAGTTGGTATTACTCCAGCAATGGCTACGGGGTGTTCTTTGACAATCATGGACGAAGTATTTCCCGACAGAGTTTTTGATGTAGGGATTGCAGAACAACATGCCGTAACATTCTCTGCAGGTTTAGCTTGTGAAGGTTTTATACCAATATGTAATATCTATTCGTCATTTCTTCAACGGGGTTATGATCAGATGATTCACGATGTTGCGTTGCAGAGGTTGCCTGTAATCTTTTGTATAGATCGTGCTGGACTTGTTGGTGAGGATGGTGCCACACATCACGGCTCTTTTGATTTAGCTTTTTTACGGTGTATCCCAGACCTTATAATAGCCTCTCCCCGCAATGAGTTTGAGTTGAGAAACCTTATGTACACAGCTTATCATAACGCCAAAAATAAAGGTCTTCCTTTTGTTATACGGTATCCTCGTGGGCGCGGAACACTCATCGATTGGTATAACATTCCACAAGTGCTGCCTATAGGAAAAGGCGAACTATTAAAACAGGGTAGTAATGTGCTTATTATGACCTTAGGTCCTCTTTGTAACACTGTTGAAAATCTTCTTAAAAAGCTAAATTCTGAAAATATAAATCCTACTCTATACGACGTTAGATTCTTAAAACCTTTTGATGAAGAATGTTTTATTAACCTCGCATCAAATCACAATACTATAATCACTATTGAAGATGGCACTGAAAAGGGTGGACTCTTCTCTGAAATTGCTGAATCTCTTGAAAAAAACAATCTAAGTAATAGATTATTGCATATAGCTATTCCAGATGAATTTATTACACATGGAGATATTCCAAATCTATATAAAGAGGTTGGATTTGATAAAGATTCAATATCTGATGTTATAAAAACAGCTTGGATTACCAACGAGATTCTGTAGTTGGATAATATTCGTATGCACCTATGTCGGGTGTCCCAATTCTATCTCTGCCAAGAATATCAGTAAAAATTCCTATATTATAACTCCCTGCGTCAATTAAAGGAGAATCCTCTTTTAAATTGAAATTTTGCTTGTATTTATCAATGAATTTAGGGTCTTTATTAAAGCAGTTTACGAAATGTGTTTGAGGCAGAGAATCACGTTTTACTAAACAATTTAGAAAATTATAATTTAATTCAGCTTCTTTACTTTTTACTATTGAAAATTCGTTCAAAAGAGAACCATAAACTATAGTATTGTTGAAAGTGGCATTTGTGTTGCCTATGTAATAATTATCTATTACATTACCTTGAGAATCTAACAGTTGTTTTTTGAAAACGTTTTGTACGCTTACAGTAGCGTCTTTGCGCGCACCTTGAGTATAGTGATTAGCAATGGTAACGTGGTTTAATAGAAAATCGCCTATTTGCAACAATAGACTTCGTTGACCGTTGTTGCTAACTTGACAATTATTCATTTCTAAATTAGCAATTTGAGCAAGTATTCCAAAATTTTGATTATTTTTAATTATGGTGTTGTTTAATATTGTTTTGTTTCCAGTGTATTCTTCAAGAGCTGCTAACTGCAAACCAATTGTTGCATTGGATATTATGGCATTTTCAATTAAGTTATCATCATTTCCTTCACAAATCCAAATTCTATCCCATTGAGCATAATCGTTATCGAAGAAAGATTCTAAACGGTCGCCTTTTATTTCAACTGGCTGCTCGACGGTACCATTTATATGAATATTTCCAAATCTATATACCCATATTCCACCACCTCTATGAATATACACTTTAGTTCCTGGATCTATTGTTAACTTTCCTAACGAATCAACAGTAGCCCAGCCATAAATAACCCAAGGTTTATCGTTTGTCCAGTGAACATGCTCGTGTTCATGTGCAATGATGTTAATGTTCATCCCTGCAACCGTCTTATTAGGAATAATAAAATGTGCATCTTGACCGAAAGCTACAAGTTGTACGTTCTGTTTATCTTCTTTAGTTACAAATATAATAGAATCTGTAACTAAATATGGTGTGTTTTGATTAGATGGGTTAATGTTTACTTTTACGAATATAAAAATACTATCCTTAGCTGGTATTTCAACATCATTAAAAGAGGTACCTGCGACTCCATCCACATTCATACTGTAATAGGATTGTTTTCCTCCAGCAAGGTAAATGTCAACTTCTATAGCTTCGGAGGTTGTGTTTTTAACAGTAAAAAATCTAGTGCTTGATGAAAGAGTAGAGAAAACGGTGTCAAATAGTATGGTATCACTTGAAAAAACGAGTGGGTGCTTTTTATATATAGCGTGTCTATGGCAACTTGTGAGCGTTATAGAGTATATGGCTGTAATAATTAAAGCTGCAATGATAGCGACAAAATAAATATTTTTGAAAATCAGATTTTTAAAATAGATCAAATTATGATTCATTGGTGTTATCAATATTAAGAAGTATCTTATTCCAAGAATAACGTACATTTGTTAAAAATAGTGCATTAGCGGGTGCAGAAGTTTTAGCAGAGCATCTATTTTTTTGATTTATAATATTTTGAAATTCCTCTAAAGAGATATTTTTTACTCCAACTTCTAATAGAGTACCAACAATAGCTCTCACCATATTTCTAAGAAATCTATTTGCAGAAATGGTAAAAACTAACTCCTCATTATTTCGTTGCCAATTTGCCTCAAAAACATCGCAAAGAAAGTTATTGACCTGGGTGTGAACTTTTGAAAAACTTGTAAAATCCTTAGTAGAAAGAAGTAAATAGGCAGCTTGGTTCATTAAATCTATATCAAGATTACGATAATAATGGTAAGTAAAGTTGTAGTTAAAAGGATTTTTCTTAAGGGAGATAAAGTATTTGTAGGTTCTATTTTCTGCGTCAAAACGGGCGTGAGCTTCTGGTTTAACGGAGAAAATTTTGAAAATAACAATATCTTTTGGGAGGAAATTATTGAGTTTTTGAGATAATTGTTTACATTCAGTTCCAGAGAAACAAGAATCGAAATCAAAATGAGCATAGAAAGAGGAGGCGTGTACGCCAGTATCTGTACGCCCGCAACCAGTAATAGGTATTCTTTCAGAATGCAAAATCAGGGAGAGACAATTTTCTAAAGTATCCTGAACAGATGGGTGATTAGGTTGAATTTGCCAACCATAGAATGCAGCACCATTATATGCCAAATGTATAAAATACCTCATATTGATAACTAAAGAAGATTTAGCAGTTGTTTCGGATTGTGAATAATATAATCTGCTTGTGCTTCCAGAAGTTCTGATTCAGGTCTATAACCCCATGTAACTCCAACGCTTTCAACTCCAGCATTTTTTGCAAGTTGAATATCTGTAGATGTGTCGCCAACGTGAAATGTCTCTTCAGGTTTACAATTAGTCTCTTCTAATATGTCGTAAATAATTTGTGGATAAGGTTTTACGGGGATACCCTTTCTTTGTCCGTAGAGAGCGTTAAAAGAGATTGTGGGGAAGTATTTGTTTATTAGAGGGGCAACCGCTTCGTGAACCTTGTTAGTGGCAACAGCTATCTTAATTTTTTGCGTGTTCAATTCTTCTAACAGAATAGTGATTCCTTGATATGCAACAGTTTTATCCTCTTTGTGAATGTTGTAGTATTCAATAAATTCTTTTTTGCAAATCTCTATCAAATTATTGTTATTTTCATTTTTAGGGAGTATTCTTTCTATCAATTTTCTAACACCATCGCCTACAAAATATCTATAACTTGCGAGCGGATGAGTGGGGAGATTATGAGATTGAAGTACATAATTGGCGGAATCAGCTAAATCTTCAAGAGAATTAAGCAAAGTTCCATCTAAATCAAAGATAACTAATTTTTTCACTTTCAAAGGTTCTAAGATGTGGAGATAATTAATAATTTTTTTTGATTATTTTGTTAAAGTGCATTGTCATAGATTGTACAAGAATGGTGTTTGGAAATCTGCAAATATATCACCAGCAAGGTCTTTTTTAGATACAATAGGATTCTTCACTTTCCAATCTATATTTATACTCTTATCATTATAAAAAATGCAACCTTCAGATTCTTTATGGAAGAAATTCGAGCATTTATAGAAAAAAATGGTATCATCTTCAAGAGCTTCGAACCCGTGTGCAAAGCCCTCAGGAATGTAAAATTGTTTGTAATTTTCAGCGGAAAGAAATACAGAAACATATTTTCCGTAGGTTGGACTTCCTTTTCTAATATCAACAGCATAATCAATTACAGAACCTTTAATGACGCGTATAAGTTTAGCTTGAGCAAAAGGAGGTTTTTGAAAGTGTAGGCCACGTACAACATCTTTCTGAGATAAAGATTGATTGTCTTGAACAAACTCAACATCTATTCCAGCTTTGTATAAAGCGTTTTTATTATAACTTTCAAAAAAGTAGCCTCGCTCGTCTTTAAATACATTGGGTTCAAGAATCAGGAGTCCTTCAATATGTGTTTTTGTAATTTTCATAATTCTAATTTCGGTTTAATCGTCTGAATTGTCTGCTATAAATATCTGATATTCAGATAAAAACTTTGCTTTTGAAACAAATCCGATATATTTTCTATCACGTGTTATAACGGGCATATTAAAATTTCCTGTGCGTTTGAATTTTTCGAGCACAATAGTAGCGGTATCGTCTTCATAAATAAATTCGTCAGGTTCAATCATAAGATCCTCAACGTGCAGAGTATCATACAATTCCTGTTTAAAAATTTTATCTCGATGGTCATCCATTACTAAAAGTCCCGAAAATAAATTATTATTATCAATTACTACGAACAGATTTCGTTTGCAGCGAGCAATAACATCGGTATAAGTTCTTAAAGAGCTGTGAATAGGAATAGTTAGGATATTAGTATCAATAGTTTGATGCCATGAAAGTTTTCGAAGTGCATATTTATCTTTATTATGAGTTTTTAGATTGTTTTTTTCGGCGAGGGATTGAGTATAGACTGAGTATTTTTCGAAAGGATTTACGCATAAAAACGAGCAAGCAGCAGTAATCATTATAGGGATTAACAAAGTATAACCTGTTGAAGATTCTGCAATCAAGAAGATAGCTGTCAAAGGAGCTTGCATAACACCTGTCATAACGCCTGCCATTCCAGCGAGGATAAAATTAACGTAAGGAATATTGATGTTAAAAAAAACATTGGAAATATGTGCAACTAAAAATCCAGTAAAGGCACCGATGAAAAGAGTTGGTGCGAACACACCGCCAATACCGCCAGAAGCAGTTGTAAAAGACGTTGCAAAAACTTTCAACATAATTATACCAATTACAGCGAGAATCAACAGGTAGTCGATTTTAACAAAATTCAGTAATGGAGAATTGTTGAAAATATTAATCCAATTACCGTTGATGAGGTCGTTTATATAAGAATATCCTTCGCCGTAGAAGGCAGGGAAGATGTAAATGAGAGAGCAGAGTAGGATACTGCCAATAACAACTTTTATATATATTTTTTTTAGTTTGTGCATTTTTTTTTCGATCCAGCGCGAGGTTCTTAAAAAATACACGGATATAAGACCTGTTAGAATACCAAGTAGAATATAAAACGGAATATTTACTACCGAGAAAGCTTGTGTAGAATTTATGGCAAACATCACATCATGTCCTAAGAATAGAATAGACATAACAGTTCCTGTGGCGGCGGAAAGAAGGAGAGGAAGTATAGCACTTCCTGTCAAGTCGAGCATTAAAACTTCAAAAGTAAAGACTAAAGCAGCAATAGGAGCTTTGAAAATTGCGGCCATTGCAGCCGTTGAGCCACAAGCTAAAAGAAGAGTTGTTTGTTTAGTGTTGAGATGAAAAAAT
>CADBTU010000076.1 GCA_902797625.1 uncultured Bacteroidota bacterium
AAAATTCCATCATTTTCGGTTTGCATTTTGTCGCAAAAACACAGTTGTTATATATAACATACTAAATTACAGGTATTTACCCCCCCCCGATAACACATTATTTTTGTCGAGATATTAAAAAAAACATTATTTTTGCATTGGTTGAAACGTTTGTATGGGCGAATGATTATTCGCCCATACAAATACAAAACCGACCTAAATCAAGATTTCACACATTCTGCAAATATGTAACAATAAATTACAGAACCTCTATGAAACCGAATCGCATACCCAACACTGAGCAATACGGAAGCGAGTTTATTACTAAACACGACTTTGATGACATTACATTTGTTATGAGGAATTATACAAGCAATTATATCAGGGAGGAGGAAAACAATGGAAAATTGTGGTTTAATAAGAATGAAAAAGATTTGTCTCCTTTGCAAAAAGAAGTTCTAATAAGAATCAATGAGATAATTGATACACAAGATAATCTAAGAGATATAATGAGAGGTATAGAGTATTTGGAAATATAGTAAAAATATTATAAATCCATTCTTATGAAAAATAAAGTTTTATTACGTAGTGTGGTGATTTTTGTCTCATCATTCCTGACTATTTTTATATTACGTTTTTTATTACCAGAGATAGAAAATGTGTTTCTTGACGTATTGATTAAATGTTCAATTCTTACAGTTGTTCTTGTGCTTATTTTTCACTTTTGTAAACAAAAAATGTAATTAGTTCTAATTTTTTTTTAGAAAATAACAAACAAAAGACTGACAATTGTGGTAAAAAAGAAAAAATATCATAGAACAGATTCTTACACTCATCCACACAAATTTCCATCAAGTTGTAGTGAAATAGGTTTAGGATTAAATTCTATGTACAATTGCACAATAGAATTTGCTAATAAATCAGCTTTAATTTTTTAAAAAAGGAAGTTTCAATGAAAAAAATCAATCTTAATACTATATTCATATTTGTCATTATAAATGTTTGTTCAATCGAAGTTTTTGGGCAAAATGACAACAAATATTATCCAAATGGATTTCATCTTGGAGTAGTTGTTGAGGGAAATATGTCTCAAAATCCACAAGTATTTCACGTTTCAGAAACAATGTTCGTGCCGATTTTTAAAGGCGGTTTTGGATGGAAATGTGGTATGGAATTTTCTTATAACTTTTGCAATAATTACGCTGTATCAATTGGGTTGGATTATGGAACAGTGGCCCAGTTTAGAAGAAAAATATTTTTACCACTATCACAATACTTTTCTGGAGGTGAAGACAAATTTGAAAATTATGGACAGTTTAGTTATGCCAGATTTCAAATGCCTGTAAAATTTGAAGTTCACGTTCCTTTAAAAAACACAAATTGGATTTTTAATGCTTTTGCAGGCGTAAATATATTAAATATCACAGAATCTATAGGATATGCAATCACACACACTAACAAATATGGAATGTACACAGCACAGACTGTCAGCGTGTTAGAAGAAGGGACACAAGAGATAAAAAACATTTATAACGATTATATGATTACTACTGACGACAACAAAAATCACATCTCTTTGGATATGATTTTAGGTTTGGGTGTTAGTTATCGTCTTCCTTATAACGACCTGATTAGAGCTAATTTTGTGGTAAATTATTCGTTCAAAGATAAAATGAAAGGTCAATATTCTTACAACAAACAAAATTCTAATGGTCACATTGGATATCGGCACAATTATTTAGGTTTTCAAGTGGCTTACATTCACTGTTTTGGTAAAAACACAAAATGATATAAATATGAACGTTTTTTTAATTAATGTAATACTTTGGGTATTTGCACTTGGAATCATTGTTTATAAGATATTGAAGCGAAAAAACAAGGAAGATGATTTCACGCTTGGTCTGTCCAACAGGGAAATATTATTCATCGTGATTGGTTTGTTGTTGTTTTTAGCGGTGGTTGTACTTGTGTCATACTTGCTGCATTTAGGTAATTGGAATGAGGTCTTTAGTAATTGGGGGATTATAACCCTGTTGCTACTTCTGGTTGTCGAATTGACATATAGTGCAATCTTAAACTCACGAAAGAAAAACAGCAAGAGCAGGGGAATGGAATGATATTTATGAATCTACTCCTGACTTCGTCGCCAGAAAATCATAAAATTTATAATTTGTTAATAATGAGAAACATAATGTTGTCGAAACTCCCAAAACGGGTGTCCCGATATTTTTTTGAGGATTTTTGCGAACAAATAAAAAGTAATTACTGTCCGCTAAAAGTTTTGTGTGCGTGCGCAAGGCGGCAAAAATAAGGGCTGAACTCAGCCCGAAAGTCAGCCCACTTGTTTACTTTTGCACTTGCAAACACCAAAAGTTAAACAATGGACAAGAATACACATTTTATCGGACAGCAATAAAAAAAATATCATATTTGCCACATCAACAATCAAAAACAAAAAGAAGATAAAAAACATTGAAAAACAAATCGTTGACCATAGGACGGAGGCAGCACTTGATATGGGGTAACTGCGGGACGCAGATGGCTCCAAAGAAATCAACTAATAAACAATGAAAACAAAAGTCGTTCAACTAAACCTGACATTTTTCCCAAAGCAAAAACAATTTCGAAAACAGTTGGAATTCTAATTTCAGGGAGGCTTGGTTTTGTCTGTAGAAATTGCACACTCTGATTTACAAAGTGTTACTGTTATAGAAAATTTATTTTTAGCGGACAGTAAATAATCTAATTGGCTCTCTTCTTTCTGAAAATCAAAACCATTCCCCAATATGCTAAAGTAACACCAAGAGTAACACCAACCATAATAGGGAATTTATCCTTAATTGTTGATATTGTAAAGGGAATCAAAAGAGCAGCTAAAATTATGAAATACCGTAGCGTGTTTTTCATTAACAATGAATTATTTTTTTGTGAAGCGAATCTTTCTTGACACAATCAGAAAAATACCAAGAATTGCAATAATAGCCAGTGGTATCCCTATATTAATAAGAGCTAACAATACCTTATTATTTCTCAATTTTTCAGTATTTAGTGAACCTATTTTGAAGTTTTTAGCTCTTAATTGTAATAAATCATCATCAGCACACAAATAATTGACACAATTTACAATAAATTCAGTGTTATCGAAAGTTTGACGCGTGTATATATCATAACCTGCTGGATAGGGTTGATTGCGTTTGCTATCGAAAGGATTGCGTATTATGTCACCATCAGAGACAAAGATCTGGCGAGTATATTCACTTTTTTCTCTGAAATCAAGTTCTTTTATAGTGTCGAATTCTATAGGTAATATACCTTTAAATGCCGAATTGAAATTACCTTCTACGAGTACTGCTATTGGCACATTCCTATATGCAAACTCTTGAATATTTGGCTTCACTAATCCTACTCGCAATGTAACAATTGATGGCGTTGGAACTACTTTTGTGCGCTCAGATGTTGTCATTAAAATCGTTTTTGAAAGATCTGCGTTATTGCCTACAAGATCTATACTTCCAGCAAAATCCACTTTCACATCTTTCAAATTTCTAACTATAGGATGGTTACCAAAATTAACAACGTCAAGACTATACGGAAATGCCATAAACTTATATTGAGGTTGGTCGCCTATAATGCTTACTTGCTGAGGTACAGGCATACAACTCAAATCTTGTATTAAATCCGTGTTAATACGTACACCGTAGGTAAACAAAAGATCGTTAACATATAAAGCGCGCGGCGTAGCAAAAAATTCTGGTGCTGATTGAAGACTGTCTAAAGATGCATTAGTGTTGTCTATAAGCCAAAGCACCTTTCCTCCTCGCATGATGAATTGGTCAATAACATACTTATCGTATTCTCTAAATGGTTGAGTAGGCTGGGCAATAATCAAAACATCGTACTTGTTTTTGCCAAGCACTATATTTCCAGATATTGTATCATCAATAGAAATATTACGCAGAGCATTGATTTTACCATCAAGTGTAATTCTTGATACATTGTAAAATCTTTGCAGTTGCATCGCTGTCCAACAAGTACTCCAAAAATCCAACTCTCCATGACCATCTAAATAGGCAACTTTTGGTTTTTCGGTTTTTAATAAACGGCGAATTGGAGCTACAAGATTGTATTCCAACTCTTCGTTTGAGTATTTCATCCAATCAGCACCCGCAGGATCTGCAACTACTACTTTAGCAGGATATTCGCGATTACGATACGACACTATCGCACCAGGTACCACCAAACGAGTAGAATATCCGCTGGCATCTTCACGACTTATTGGAATAGGTTCAAGTCCTTTTTTTACAAATTCGCCCATAATAGAATTTATCTCTTCATTAGTCTTTCCTTCAATTGGATCTATAAATTCAAAATAGACGTTTTTAGAGTAACTTCGAAAAGTTTGCAACATCTGCTCAACCTGTTTTGCAAATAGTTGATAATCCGCTGGTTGATCTTTTCCCTTTAAATATACTCGAAAATAAACTCGATCTTCCAACTTGTTGAGCATTTCTATTGTACTCTTCGATAAAGAATGACGTTTATCTTTTGTTAAATCTATTCTATAAAAGAAAAAAGATGATAGAATATTGGCTATAATAACTATAACTACAACGCTTAAAAGAGCTAAAAAAGATCTTCTTTTGAACTTTTTACTCTCTTTATTTATATTTGAATTTTTCTTCATCATTTTTTATCAATTACCATTTACGACTTAAAAGCACGAGACGTGTTGAATAGAGAAATACGAATATTACTCCACAAAAATAAATAACATCGCGAGTATCAATAACTCCCTGACTAATAGAAGCATAGTGGTGTTCTATGCCGAGAGTTTTCAAGTAATATCCGAAATTTCCAAGAGCATCAAAAGAGTAGATAAATGCAAAACCAAAAGAGAGAATAAAACAAAGTAACGCTGCAACGATGAATGCAACTATTTGATTGTTTGTGATACTCGAAGAAAATAAACCAATGGCTATGAATGAAGCCCCAAGAAATAGCAACCCTAAATAAGAACCCCAAGTGCTCCCCATATCTATATTTCCAATAGGATTGCCTATAAAATAAACCGTTACAACATATACCAAAGTTGGTAGTAGTGCTATAACTAACAATGTGAGACAAGCAAGAAACTTAGCCCAAACTATCTGCATATCGGTTAAAGGAAGGGTTAAAAGATAATCCATAGTACCATTGCGCTTTTCCTCCGCAAACGATCGCATCGTTATCGCAGGCACCAAAAATAAAAACAAAAACTGCGATAAGTTGAACAGGCCTTGTAAATCCGCCAACCCAGATTCCACAACATTGTTTACATTCGGAAAAACCCATATAAACAAACCCGAAACTATTATAAAAACTCCGATAAAAATGTAACCAATAATCGAACTCAGAAAAACTTTAAGTTCTTTTATATAAAGACTAAACATATTCTAAAAAATTTCGCAAAAGTAATAAAAAAAGAAATTGTCCCTTTTCTTATCGTAAAATAATTATTCCACCGTCTGTATTCACTGATTATAGCATTATAATATTCCAAATTTATTGATCTTGAAACAATAATGGTGTCAAATACTTTCTGTGATAGTAATAATTATAATGATGATTGTTAATTATTAAAAAACAAAAGCAATAATTTTGAAATAATTTATAAACACAGGATTTTATTTCAAAAAAAAGTGTATTTTTGCCGTCCAATTTTTAGAAAGTATAAAAATAATAGTAAATATGAAAAAAGACATTCATCCAAAAGAGTATAGAACTGTGGTTTTCAAAGATATGTCTAATGATTATGCATTCTTAACAAAGTCAACAGTTAACACCAAAGACACCATAGTTTGGGAAGACGGAAATGAATATCCGTTGGTAAAATTGGAAATTTCCAGCACCTCACATCCATTCTTCACTGGTAAGATGAAGTTGGTTGACACAGCAGGTCGTGTGGATAAATTCCGTAATAAATATGCTCGTCATTTCGACCCAAGCAAAAATAAGTAATCCATATATTTTGTACTTTTGCTGACCTTTTTTGTTTCCGAAAAAGGTCAGTTTTTGTATATAATAATTTTAGATGATAAAAGATATTCTAACAGCAGGCGGATTCATAGGCGCCGAAACTAATGTTATCCCGATTTTATCGGCTGATGATGAAAAAAGACTTTTTGCAGAGGAAACTCCTGACGAAGTTGCGCTCCTTCCTATGCGCAATACCGTGCTTTTTCCTGGTATGGTTATCCCTATTACCATCGGTCGCGAAAAATCTTTGAAACTTGCACGCGAATGTGCTGAAAAAAAGTTCGAACTTATTGGTGTTGTAACTCAACGTGCTAATGATGTTGACGACCCCACTATTAAAGATTTATTTCGCATCGGAACTATTGCTCGGATTTTAAAAACCATCACTATGCCTGACGACAATATAATGATGGTTGTTCAAGGTATAAAACCTTTTGAAATAGGTAAAGTTACTCAATCTCGACCTTTCTATAAATGCACTACTATACCTTTTGAAACTAACGACAATGATGAAAATGTTAAAAATAGCGACTACTTCCGAGAACAGATGATTCGCATCCGCGAAACCGCAAGCAATATTATACAACTTTCACCTAATATCCCTCGCGACGCTATAACCGCTATAAAAAATATTGAAAGCGACTCTTTTTTGATGAACTTTTTGGTGTCGAATATCTCTACACCTGTTGAAGAAAAACAACAAATACTTGAAACTAAAGATGTTAACCTTAGATCTGAGCTCGTTTACAAAATATTGCAACACGAACTTCACGTTGTGGAAATAAAACATCAAATCCACACTAAATCTAACCAAGAACTAGAAAAACAACAACGCGAATATATCCTGAATCAACAAATGAAAACTATTCAGGAAGAACTCGGTGGACCAACTTCTGAAAAAGATTTGGATGACTTAAAAGAACGTGCTGCTAAGAAAAAATGGAATAAAGATACGGCTGCTATTTTCGAAAAGGAACTTAAAAAACTCCAACGTACTAATTATATGTCACCTGACTACTCCTTGCAACTTAACTACCTCGAACTTCTTGTTGACCTCCCTTGGAACGAATATAGTGAAGATAATCTCGATTTGAAAAGAACTCGCGAAATTCTTGATAAAGACCACTATGGATTAGATAAAGTTAAAGAAAGAATAATCGAATATCTGGCTGTACTAAAACTTAAAGGTGATATGAAGTCTCCTATTCTATGTTTATCTGGCCCTCCTGGTGTTGGAAAAACTTCGCTCGGAAGATCTATCGCTGAAGCTATTGGAAGAAAATATGTTCGCATTTCTCTCGGTGGCGTTCACGATGAAGCTGAAATTAGAGGACATAGAAAAACTTATATCGGTGCTATGCCTGGACGAATTATTCAAAACCTTCGCAACGCTGGCTACGCCAATCCTGTGTTTGTACTTGATGAAA
Organism: uncultured Bacteroidota bacterium; assembly: GCA_902797625.1. Classification (GTDB taxonomy): domain Bacteria; phylum Bacteroidota; class Bacteroidia; order Bacteroidales; family WCHB1-69; genus F23-D06. The sequence continues at coordinate 7,422 of CADBTU010000076.1, forward strand.
TTGACAAGGTTTCTGGAATGAACGTTAATGGCGACCCTTCTGCAGCTCTGCTCGAAGTTATGGACCCTGAACAAAACAGCACATTCAATGATAATTATCTTGAAACTCCTTTCGACCTCTCTAAAGTCCTTTTCATCGCAACAGCTAATAACCTCAACAATATTCATCCTGCCCTACTCGATAGAATGGAAGTTATTGATATTCCTGGCTATTTAGCTGAAGAAAAAATGTTAATTTCTTCTAAACATCTTATACCAAAACAACTGAAAGACAACGGACTAACTACTGAACAACTAACCATTCCAGAAGAAACTATCAAAAAAGTTATTGATGATTATACTCGAGAAGCTGGTGTTCGTGGTTTAGAACGTACTCTATCTAAAATAATTCGCAAACGCGCAGCCCAATTTGCTCAAGAAGGTCAAATCGAAAATATTGTAAAAACTGAAGACCTTAAAGATATTCTCGGCTCCCCAATCTTCCAGTTAGAAAAAGCTTTAGATAAAAATGTTTACGGTGTCGCTACTGGCTTGGCTTGGACTTCCGTAGGCGGTGAAATTCTCTTCGTAGAAGCTATCACAAGCTCTGGTAAAGGCGAAATGACTCTCACTGGCAACCTCGGCGATGTTATGAAAGAATCTGCAACTATCGCATTTGAGTTCCTTAAAGCTCATGCACCAGAATATGGAATCAATAATGATGACCTATCAACAAAAAAAGTTCATATTCACGTCCCTGAAGGTGCTACCCCTAAAGATGGTCCATCCGCTGGCATTACTATCTTAACTGCCTTGGTTTCTGCTTTTACTAAACAACCTGTACGTGAAAAAATTGCTATGACTGGCGAGATAACCCTCCGCGGAAAGTTGCTCCCTGTAGGAGGTATCAAAGAAAAAATCCTCGCCGCTAAACGCTGCGGAATTTACGATATTGTACTTTCACAAGAAAATAAAAAAGATATTGACGACATTAAAGAAAGCTTTATTGAAGGAATGTCTTTCCATTATTTTGAATTTATGAAAGACGCTGTGAATTTTAACTTCAATCGTAAATAAAATATGGCTAATCCTTACTACGAGTCAGCATTGAAAGAACGAGCAGGTGTTGCTCAGCCTGTGCAAGTGAATCCACATTATAGGCGACAAAAAAAAGCCGAACTCTCTGCTGACGACTATGTTAAGGGAATCTTAGACGGCAATTGCACAATTTTGAGTCGCGCTATTACTCTGATTGAAAGCGAAAATCCTTCACATATCAATTTGGCTCAAACTATCATTGAACGTTGTTTGCCCTATTCTGGAAACTCACTCCGTATAGGAATAACAGGTGTTCCTGGTGTTGGCAAAAGTACTTTTATAGAATCCTTTGGTGGAATGTTGACTGCTAAAGGGCATAAATTGGCTGTTTTAGCAATTGACCCATCAAGCGAACGCACAAAAGGTAGCATTCTGGGAGATAAAACAAGAATGGAAACCCTTTCTGTTGATCCTAATGCATTCATACGACCTTCGCCATCTGGCTCCGCCTTAGGTGGCGTGGCTCGTAAAACTCGCGAATCTGTGATCCTTTGCGAAGCCGCTGGATTTGACATTATTCTCGTGGAAACTGTTGGTGTAGGACAATCTGAAACTGCCGTAAAATCAATGGTCGATTTCTTTTTGCTGCTGATGTTAGCTGGAGCTGGCGACGAACTCCAAGGCATCAAACGAGGTATTATGGAAATGGCTGACGCCTTGGTAATCAACAAAGCCGATGGCGACAACCTCGCTAAAGCGCACGCAGCTCAATCTCAGTACCGCGCAGCTCTTAAACTCTTCCCAAAATCTAATAATGGTTGGGATGTACCTGTGGAAATCTGCTCCGCCCTTGAAAATTTCGCCATCGACAAAGTTTGGCATATTATCTCTGATTTCTATAACTTTACGAAAAATAATGGTAGTTTTGAAGAAAATCGCTCAACCCAATTGGTGAATATTTTCTATAATTGGATAGATTTTACTCTACAAAATAAGTTCTATAACAACGATAATATGCAAAGTAAAATCGAAACTCTTCTGCCTAAAATAAAAAATAAAGTTATCTCTCCTTATCTTGCTGCTGTGAAACTTACTAACGGAGATTTTTAACCACTTTTTACTTCTCTATAATACAATTATTTTATTTTCCGTATTTTGTGCTCAAAATTTTGTAATTTTGCACTTCGAAAAACGTTTAGTATAAAATATAAAAAATCGTTTAGTATATGAAGAAAATTATTGCATTGAGTTTAGCCCTTATACTCGTTGTTACAATGAGTAGTTGTGGATTCGGGAAAATGATAAAGAAATATCCCGAAGTTTCGGTAACATTAGACAATCCAGATTTAGAAAATAAAGGCGGAGAAGTATCTTACACTATCAAAGGTACTATCCCTCCAAAATATATGAAAAAGAAAGCAATAATGACTTTCACTCCTTCTTTATCAATTGATGGTCAGAAAGTTACTCCTCCTTTTGCTACCATAACATTGAAAGGAGAAAAAGCTAAAGGAGATGGTACAGTTATCAATTTTAAAAATGGTGGTTCTTTTACTAAAACTGGATCTTTTAAATTTGATGAAAATTACGAAACTGCTGAAATTATCAGTGGTGCGCAAGCTAACTTGAAGAAAAAATCACATACATTCCCTGATAAAAGTCTCGGTGAAGGCATTAGCAATACCTCTTCTCGTGCCGACTTAACCCCTACCCTATCAGAAAATTCTGAAAATGGAACTTATTTCCTTTACGCCCCTCATAATTTTAAGGCTGAATTCATCGGAAGAACTGCAACTCTCTATTTCGACCTCAATAGTTCTAATATGAATTGGAATAATCCTAATAATAAATCTAAAGCCGCAAAAGACTCTATTAAAGAGTTTACAAATTTCATGAATAACGATTTCATAATAGACAAAGTTGTTATTTCAGGTTGGGCTTCTCCTGAAGGTGAAGAATCTAACAATCAAGGACTTTCAGAACGCCGTTTTCAGGTTGGAAAAAATTGGTTCAATGAGAAATATAACGCTTATCTTAAAGATTATGCTAAACGTAATAATATAAAAATTAAAGATCTGCAAAAACCAGTATTTCAATATGTTAACAATGCTAATGGCGAAGACTGGAATGGATTTGAAGCTGCTGTAGAAAAATCCACAATAGCTCAGAAAAACCAAATTCTTAACGTTGTGCGTTCACAATCTAACAACGCTATGCGCGAACAAAAAATTCGTGAAATGACTGATATTTATCCTGAAATAGCTGATGCTATTCTTCCTCCTTTGCGCCGCGCAGAAATACAAATGATCTGTAAAAAACACGATACTTACTCTGACGCAGAACTTATCGAGCACGTGCAAAATAACCCTAACGATTTTTCTATCAACGAGCGTCTCTTCGCAGCTTCTGTTGCTACAGATATGAAAGTAAAAGAAAACATTTACAAAACTCTAACTAATTCCAAAAATACAGAAGGCGATTGGCGCGCTTATAACAATATCGCAGCTATTAAACTTAACGATTATTATCAAAATGGTAATAACAACGACTTAGAAGAAGCTCTCAACTATTTACAAAAAGCTGCAGCACTCTCTCCTAATAATGGTATTATATTAAACAATATGGCTATTGCAGATTATATTCAAGGTAATCTTACTTCAGCACAATCTAATTTTGAAGCTTCTGCCAATGCTTCTGTTCAACCTGTAAATCAAAATTATAATACTGGTGCTCTTAGCATTCTAAATGGCGATTATTCAAAGGCATACCAACTCATCGGCAATCAAAATTGTGATTACAACACTGGTCTCCTTCAATTGTTGCAAAAAGATTATAACTCCGCAAAGAACACTCTTGACTGTATCCAAAATGTAGATGCTAAAACTGCATATCTTAAAGCTGTTCTCTCAGCTCGCATGAAGAATGAAACAGATCTTTATAGCAATTTAGAAGATGCCATAAATAAAGATTCTAATTATAAGAAAACTGCAAAACGCGATGCTGAATTTAAACGCTATCGCCACTCTGACCGCTTCAAACAATTAGTGAAATAAATTTAACACTTTTAACAAATGTTCTGAATAATTGTATTATTTAGTTCAATTAAACGATAAAAAAAATCACGATAAAACTTCTTATCGTGATTTTTTTTATTACTGTCCGCTAAAAACAAAAAATAGGTTTTTCATAGACGTAACCCACTGTAAACCTGTTGGCGATTTCGAATGACAGTTCCAAGCCCCCCTGAAATTCAAAAAAGAAAACTCTGGTTTGCCTGTTCAAGAGAAACCGCTATATTTAGTTGAACGACTTTTTTTTCGTTCTGTTCTCCCGCTCCTGCCCCACAATGTCGGTCTGCCAGATGCACGATTGCTGTAACAACCCAAAGGAGAAAAAAACGCGCCTTAGAAATGTTTTCGTAATAAAATTGCGGTTGAACGAGTAAAAAGAAAGCTTGTTTTCTTTTTAGAGTGTGAGCAATTTATTCAAAATGTGAAACGTTTACGCGTTAAGAAACTGCGTTGTCTGAACGACAGTGCATAG
>CADBTU010000077.1 GCA_902797625.1 uncultured Bacteroidota bacterium
TCTCCACAGCATTTTCTGAAATCTTGAGTTCTGGCAGGTAACTGTTTGAACGCTCAATCAAGGTTTGGAGTTCTGGCAGGTCGAGACTTTTGAACAGTGTTGCGCTGTCGGGGCGGGAGATTCTTATCTGCATGTCGGGGTTGACAGCAAGGAGGTTCTTTAATGTCAGATAGTTTGACTGAATGCTGTTTTTTATATTTTCAATGCTGTATAGGTCAGAGGTGTATTGAGCCTGCAACATTTTGTAGTCGCTCTCGAGTATCTGACCTACTGCAAGTTGCTTTTCTCCTTGCTCCATCTGTTCTTTGCTTGAGTTCAGCACTTCCTGTTGGTAAACCAGCATGTCTTCGTTCATCATTATTGCAAGGAAGGCCTGAATCACCTGTATGCGAATATTGTTTTTTGTCTTTTCTGCGGCTAATTGCGCCTGCTCCACGTTGAGTTTGCCCTGTTTTATCTTGTTTGTGTTGCTCAAGCCGTTGAAAAGGGTCATCCCTGCTGTAACTGCGTAATTACCGCCCCATCCCACAGAACGCTCATAATTGCCGAAAGAGACATTTTGATTAGCAGAAGCAGACACTGAAGGTGCAATATTCTCCTTCGCCTGCCGAAGACTCAATTCCGATGATTTGATGTCGAAGCTTGAAGATTGTATTGAGAAATTGTTGCTCTCAGCATAATTTATGCACTCTTCTAAGGTAAAACTACGAACTTGATAGTTATAAATATTTTCTTGAGAATATAGCCGATTGAAATTTAAGAAAACAAAAACTACTAATACGAGAAATAACTGTTTCATAGAGTATATTAAATTGGCAGAGACAATTTTTTACATAAAAAGTTTAATTATTTTTAATATTGATAAAAGGAGCAAACTTATTAGTATTTAAGGTTTTTCGTTATGAAGTCCAATCATTCTGTATGTTCTCATACCTCCAATAAGGTTAAAAACCTTTTCAAAACCGTTTTGCATCAAAATTCTTGAAGCCACATATCCTCTGAGACCAACTTCGCAGAACACTACAATTTTTTTATTTTCAGGAATTTCATCAAGAAATTCGCGAAGTTCATCAACAGAATATCTAACCGCGTTTTTAATAGTACCATTTTTGTATTCTATAAGTTCTCGCACATCTAAAAGGAAGAAGTCCTCATTGTTATCAATCATTTGATCTAAAGTTTTTACGTGTATAGGATTCATCAAATGAGAGAAAATATTTTCGGCTACCATACCAGCAAACATAACAGGACTTTTAGCAGAGCCAAAAGGAGGTGCGTAAGAATGTTCACTATTAACAAGATCAAAAATTGTTCCATTATGTTTAAGAAGTAATGAAATTACATCTATTTGTTTATCCACATTTTGTTTTCCAACGGATTGGGCTCCAAAAATTCGACCATCTTCTAATGAAAAGTTTAGTTTAAGTGATAGTGGGCTACCGCCAGGGTAATAAGTTGCGTGTGCAGCTGGATGAACAATAACTGTTTCATAAGGAATATCGCTATGCAAAAGAGTGGACTCAGATAAGCCTGTACAAGCAACTGTAAGATCAAAAATTTTAGCAATTGCAGTAGATACAGAACCTTGATATTTTACAGTTTCTGGGTAAACCATATTCACGGCAGCAATTCTTGCTTGTGCATTGGCAGGGCCAGCTAAAAAGTTACAATATGGAACTTTTGTTATAGGATGAGGAAATTCTATTGCATCGCCGACAGCAAATATATGTTCATCAGAGGTTTGTAAATATTGGTTAACTTTTATACCACCTGTGTTACCAATTTCAAGACCAGCATCTTGTGCCAAAGAAGAGTTTGGGCGCACCCCGATGCTTAATATTACAAAATCAGATATGATTTCTGTTCCATTGTCAAGTATGATTTTTTTTCTATCATTTATATCATCGAAAGCAACAACGCTTGTATTAGTCATTATTTTAACGCCGTTATCAAGAATATGTTGCTCTACTGTTGCAGCTATGGGTAAATCAGTAGGAGTGAGAATATGGTCAGATTTTTCAATTAGAGTAACATTGAAATTCATTTTTCTAAGATTTTCTGCCATTTCGAGGCCAATAAATCCACCACCGACAATAGTTACAGAAGAGTTTAAGGAAAAAGAATCAACGGCTTTCATTTTAATTTTGTCACAATCTTCAACACTGCGAAGTGTGAAAATATTGTTACCATTGAAGCCAGGCATATCAGGAATAATTGGCAGCGCGCCAGGTGAAAGCAGCAAGATGTCGTAGTTCTCCTCATAAACCTTAAAATTTTTCAAATCTTGAACCTCAATAGTATGTTTTTTTCTATTGATTTTAGTAACTTCTTGCAAGGTTCTAACATCTATATCATAGCGGTTGCCAAAAGATATTGGTGTTTGCACGAAGAGTCGATTTCTATCATTTATAACATCACCTATGTAATATGGTAATCCACAATTAGCATAAGAAATATGTTCTCCTTTTTCAAATAGGATGATTTCAGCGTTTTCATCAAGGCGTCTAAGCCTTGCAGCAGCGGATGCACCACCCGCGACACCACCAACAATTAAGTATTTCATATTTTTGAAAAAAATTATTGTTTATAATTGAAAAAGGCTGTCCGCATAAGCGTAAACAGCCTTTTTGATGTATAACGAAATTTAAATTAACATTCAACAATTGTGCACCATCCGTATTTATCTTCGATTTCGCCATATTGGATTCCCATCAAAGTTTCGCGCATCTTAATACACCAAGGACCAGGTTTTCCATCTTTAGAGATGACATATTCTTTACCACTTTCTCTATCTTGAATTTTATGGATAGGAGAGATAACAGCAGCGGTACCACAAGCACCAGCTTCTTCGAAAGTACCAATTTCATCTAATCTTACATGGCGTCTTTCAACAACAAGACCAAGGTCTTCAGCAATTTGACGCAAACTCATATTGGTGATAGAAGGAAGAATAGAGCCAGAATCAGGGGTTATATATTTTCCATCTTTAATACCAAAGAAATTAGCTGGACCAGCCTCATCAATATAAGTCTTAGTTTTGGCATCAGCGAAAATAGAAGCACTGAAACCTTCTTTATGAGCGCGTTCACCTGCGCGAAGTGATGCAGCATAGTTTCCACCAACTTTCACGTGGCCAGTACCAAGTGGAGCAGCGCGATCATAATCAAGAGCAATTTGCATATTTGTAGGCTTGAAACCTTCCTTGAAATAAGGACCAACAGGCATAACAAATATTATGAATAGATACTCGTCAGCGGGTTTTACGCCAATTGTAGGACCAGTACCGATAAGCAATGGTCTGATATAAAGAGAACCTTCTGTTCCGTATGGAGGAATATATCCAGCATTTAACTGGATAGCTTTTTCTAAAGCTCTAAAGAAAATTTCTTCAGGAATATGTGCTAACATGATAGCATCAGCTGAATTATTGAGACGTTTCCAGTTTTCTTCCCAACGGAAAAGACGAACTTTACCATCTTTACCTCTGAAAGCTTTCATTCCTTCAAAAGCCTCTTGGCCATAGTGAAGACAGGAAGCCGCCATGTGCATTGGTATGTATTCATCAGAACACACTTCCATTTCTCCCCATTTACCATCTCTGTAATAACAGCGAACATTGTAGTCAGTTTTTACATAACCGAAGGATAAGTTTTTCCAATCAATATTTTTCATACTAATTTTTTATTTGATAAAGTATTATACTAAAATTAAACTATCAATTGTATATTTACTAAGTTTTTTTCTACCTTTCAGGTTTTCTAATTCCAATAGAAAGAGCAAGTTGATGTTTTGTGGATGAAAATGGGAAACCAAGTTTACAGCAGCAGTCATAGAGCCACCTGTGGCGAGCACATCATCGACAACGAGAACACGTTTATTTTCTTGAATTGCATCAACGTGAATTTCCATTGTTGCACTTCCATATTCAAGGAGATAAGTTTCCTGATATGTCTTGTATGGTAATTTACCTTTTTTACGTATAGGAATAAGCGGTAATTTAAGTCGATCAGCTAAAATAGCTCCGAAAAAGAATCCGCGAGATTCGAGAGCAACCACAACCTCAGGATCGTATTTTTTTGCTATTGCCAACATCTGCTCAATAGTTTCTTGAAAAGCCTCCGCATCGTTCAACAGAGTCATAATGTCATAAAACTGAATTCCTGGTGTTGGGAAATCGTGAACTATGCGAATTTTATCTTTAATATCCATTGGTTTATGTCTTTTCAAAAAAACGTACAAAAGTACACTTTTTTCTTTAATTACCTAAAAATTAGTTTAGAATTAGAAAGAGATAAACATAACAACTTAATTTTTCAAAATTATTAAAAATAAAGATCTCTTTCTCCAGCTTTAATACGTTCAATACGTTTCAAAAGTTCTTCTCTAAATTTTTCATCAACATTCTCAATATTATTTTCTATTACTTTCCAACCTTTTTCGGCCACTTCAGAGGAAGCATAGTCAACAATATATTCTGTTAAAGTGAGAATGGCATTTGGTGTGCAATATCGTTTGATAAAACCAGGGACACTAAACTCCATAAAGTGTTCGCCAGTGCGTCCTAAGCGGTAACAAGCTGTACAGAAACTCGGAATATAGTTATTGTTTAGAAGTTCGTCTATAATCTCTTCCAATGTGCGGTCGTCGCCAATTTTGAATTGTTCGCGATGAAGATTTTGATCTTCCACTTTATCACTATTTTTTTCTGTCTCTTCATGATGATAACGGTAGTCCCCAATTTGTAAATTGGTGCCACCATCTATCTGTGAAATTCCATATTGTATTGCTCTTTTGCGAAACTCAGGATCTTCACGAGCAGTCAATATCATACCTGTGTATGGAACAGCTAAGCGGAATATAGCAATGATTTTCTCAAACGTCTCATCGTCAACCATATATTTCTCATCAATTTTCATTCCAGAGGCATCTTTTATGCGAGGAAATGAAATCGTATGAGGACCAACATTGAAACAAGCTTCTAAATGGTTAGTATGACGTATCATAGCTAAAACTTCAAAACGCCAATCGTATAAACCGAAAAGAATTCCCAAACCATTATCGTCTATTCCCGCCTCCTGCGCACGATCCATAGCAGTTAAACGCCATTCGTATTTACCTTTCATTGTGTTAGCAGGATGATACCATTTGTAAGCTTCTGGATTATAAGTCTCTTGGAAAATTTGGTAGGTTCCAATTCCCGCCTCTTTTACAATTCGGAATCCCTCAACATCCAAAGGTGCTGCATTAATGTTGACGCGACGTATAGAACCGTTACCTTTCTTTGTGTTATAAGTGATGTTCACTGTATGTGCTATATAGTTAGCATCGTATTTTGGGTGTTCTCCATAAACAAGTATCAAACGTTTTTGGCCATCGTCTTCTAAAGCTTCTACGCTGCGAACAAGTTCCTCGTCAGAAAGAGTTGTACGAATTTGCTCTCTGTTGGAAGAGCGAAATCCACAGTAAGAACAATTGTTAATACAATGATTACCAATATAAAGCGGAGCAAAAAGCACAATTCTGTTACCATAAATGTTGCGCTTTAAAGTTCTTGCTCCTTCTTTTATTTCCTCTACTAATTTTGGATCTTCTGTATTGATTAAAACCGCGGTCTCTTCCATCGTTAGGCGGTTTTTATTCAAAGATTTTTGAATTATCTCTCGAACTCGCTCAGGAGTACTTTTTGTATTGTTTATAAAATCCCAAATCTCAGCAGGGTCAATAAAAGGTTTCCCAATTTCATCGGGAATTCTACATTTTTCAGGATTGAATTTCATAATCTCTTTATTGTTGTGATAAAAATTTTGTTACTACAGCTTTCGTTGTAACATTTTCAATCTTACCTAATTGTCCTGAAAGAGAATTTATTTGATTAACATTGCCTTCAACAATTAACGATATAACAGCTATCTGGCGATTATGAAAAGGCAAACCCTGTCGCGCCAAAACTACTTCCGAATAACGCGAAATTATTTCGTTAACCTGTGATGATGCGGTCTTATCTGCCAAAAAAATAGTTATAGAGCCAATTCTCTTTTCCATCAGTTCTTCTTTTGGATTAGGTTTCTCGACTAAAAATGTGCCACGCGAATATTTTTAATATCCGAATGAGCGCGCAAATTTACAATTTTTTTTAATTTTGCACTCTTTAAAATTTTTGTTCGATTTAAATTTGTTTAATGTATAAAACCTTGATATTTACACTGTTATCACTGTTTATTTGTGGAGTAAACGTTGCTTTTCCTCAAAAAGGTACGCCAGTTTTCGAACAAAAATACCGCGAAGCCGAGGTTTTAGAAAATAATGAACTTTATGATGTGGCTAAAGAGTATTACTTTGATGCTTTAGTTCTCGCCCGCAATACTAAGCAACATCGCAATATTCAAAATAAAATCAGACAAAAAATCCTTTCTATGGATTGCTATGCCCAATTTTATCATCTTATAGATCAGGCTAATAAATTGGAAGCTATGCAAAATTTTGAAAGTTCTGCAAAGTATTTTTCAGATGCTATTCAATATGCAATAGAGGAGAATCTTAAAATTTCAAATTTGGATTCTCTAAACAATAGACTTTTAGTAATTTCGCAAACACACCAATTGTGCGAAATGCTTAATTTAGTTAATAATCATAACAAAAATGGGAATTTTACGGAAGCTAAAGTTTTATTTTCAGAGTTAACAAATAAATCTTCAGAACTCCATAATTCTTGGAAAAAATATAGCTTTAATGATGATTTTGTTCGTAAATTTGATAGTTTGAGAAATTTTGTCGATTTAAATAGAAACGTCTCAAAAAAATATCGTGATTTTTTCTCTTATGATTTCGCACAAGCTGATAATATTTTTTTAGAGATGATCGACAAAACAGCTTTCCAAAACGGAGAAACGTTTGAATCTGACATATTTTTTAAATTTTCAATAGATACTAATGGTGTTGAAAATCGTCATATTCTCTGTTCGCATAAAGATGATTCATTTGTTGATTCCCTCGTTGCCGCTTTAGATATTGTGGAGTTCAGGCAACCACATAGTTATGGTTTTTCTATTCCAACTGAAGATGTCTTTTTTCATCATATAATATCTTCACAAAGAGATGTATTATTTATAAAAAAACGAGATAATTTATATTGTAAGGATGTTGAATTTGAGGAGTTATTTGGTGAAAAATTAGCCGAAAGAATGAGTTTAGCACCAAATGGTAAATATTTGTTTACTTTCCATAGAAACGAAATTGATGGTAAACATTCATTACACACGGAACTAACAGACGCAAAAGGAGTGAAAGCTCGAAAATGGGCGAAAAGTAATGTTGTAACTTTTTAATTTCGTTGCCATTTCTAAAGTTATTATATTCGTATGAGTTTTAAAAGATATATTATCGAAGATTTAGAGATAATATCGGCAGGTGCCGAAGGTAAGGCTGTTGGAAAAGTTGAAGGATTAACGGTTTTTGTTCCGTATGCTGTTCCTGGCGATATTGTTGACGTTGAAGTTTACAAACGAAAACGCGGATATGCAGAATGTAACCTGTTGAATATAAAAAAACCTTCTACAGATCGAGTAACTGCTCCTTGCTCTCACTTTGGAAGTTGTGGTGGTTGTAAATGGCAGATGTTATCCTACGAAAAACAACTTGAATACAAACAAAAACAAGTAGAAGATAATTTTCGCCACCTCGGAAAGTTTGAGTTTCCACCTCTAATGCCTATTATCGGATCTGAAAATATCTATTATTACAGAAATAAGCTCGAATATACCTTTTCCACTATGATGTGGCTTCCGTATGAAGAACTCAACAAACAAAAAGAGGGTGATTTTTTTGACACGCGCTGCCTTGGATTTCACGTTCCAGGAATGTTTGATAAAATTTTAGATATTAAACATTGTTGGCTTCAAGCGGCTCCTAGTAATGATATCCGACTTTTCTGTAAACAATATGCTCTTGATTTTAAACTAGATTTCTATGACCCTCGTAAACAAGTTGGACTTTTACGCAATATTATCATTCGCACAGCTTCAACAGGTGATTTGATGGTGGTTTTGATTGTAACTCGCTTCAACGATGAAGTAAAAAAAATGCTTTCAGCCTTGAAAGAACATTTTCCTGAAATTACATCTCTTACGTATGTTATAAATACAAAACTTAATGATGCTATTTTCGACTTACCTTTCCATATTTTCTCTGGAAAAGAGTTTATTACTGAGAAAATGGAAAATCTTCAATTCAAAGTAGGTCCAAAGTCGTTTTATCAAACAAATAGTGAGCAGGCTTATAATCTATATAAAGTGGTTAGAGATTTCGCTGAGATAAACCCTCAAGATGTTGTTTATGACCTATTCACGGGAACGGGCACGATTGCCAATTTTGTAGCTCATCAAGCGCGGAAAGTCATCGGTATAGAATATGTTGACACAGCCGTTGCGGATGCAAAAATAAACTCTGCTCAGAACGGAATTGATAATACTGAATTTGTGGTTGGCGATATGGCAAAAATCTTTACTGATGATTTTATTGCTAAATACGAACGCCCAGATGTGATAATTACAGATCCACCACGAGCGGGTATGCACCCCAATGTTATTGAACAATTACTAAAACTTAAAACACCGCGCATAGTTTATGTTAGTTGTAACCCAGCTACACAAGCTCGCGACCTTACTCTGCTTAGCTCTGAATATTCCGTTGAAAAAGTTCAACCCGTAGATATGTTTCCACACACTCAACACGTTGAGAATGTGGTACTCTTGAAATTAAAATAGTAGGTGTTATTGCCTTTTTCCGTTTAAGAAATATTGTTCTACTTTATTCGAACCAAATGCGTAGTTCATAAAGTAAAGTGTATCCATTGGCTTGGTGATGAAGAAGTTTGCGATTTTTCCTTTCGTTATACTACCCAACTCGCGATGAACATCCATAGCATAAGCAGTGTTAATAGTTGTGGCATTAACAGTTTCTTCTGGCAACATTTTGTACATTATTGACCCCATTGCAAAAATTAATTGCATATTTCCTGAAGGACAAGAACCAGGATTAAAATCAGACGCTAAAGCCACAGGGAGTCCGTACTCTATCATTTGGCGTATTGGTGCATACGGCATACCAAGAAAGAAAGCAGCACCAGGTAAAACAGTAGGCATCGTTTCGCTTTTATATAGCACCTGCATCTCAGCTTCACCAGTGTATTCTAAATGATCCACAGAGAGTGCGTTATATTTTACACCAACTTGAATACCACCAGAACAAGCCATCTCATTTGCGTGAATTTTTGGTCTTAAACCATATTTTATGCCTTGCATAAGTATGCGTTCCGTTTGTTCTGTTGTAAAAAAACCCTTGTCGCAGAAAACATCTACAAAATCAGCTAAGTTTTCGGCGGCAACCATTGGAATCATCTCGTTGATAATAAGATCAACATATTCGTCGGGGTTATTTTTATATTGAAGAGGAACAGCGTGAGCTCCTAAAAAATTAGCTTTTATTGTGATTGGCGAGGTTTCTTTTAATTTACGAATAACGCGCAACATTTTTAGTTCATCTTCTGTTGAGAGTCCATAGCCACTTTTAATTTCTGCAGCTCCAGTGCCGAAAGAAGCCATTTCTTCTAATCGTTGCCAAGCCTGGTCATAAAGTTCCTCTTCAGAGGTTTCGTGTAATTTTAATGCAGAATTTAATATTCCACCACCGCGCTTGAAAATCTCTTCGTAACTCAATCCTTTAATCTTATCAATATATTCAACTTCTCTACTCCCAGCATAAACAATGTGGGTGTGCGAATCACAAAAAGATGGGAAAACAAACTTACCTGTAGCATCAATTTCTTCAATGGGTTCTTTTATCTTCTTCAAAATCTCAGGAGAAAAATCTTCCATTTTGCCAAAATCTTTGATTTTGTTTCCTTCGGTGAGAAGAAAAGCATTGTTTATAACTGGGAGATTTTCCATCTCTTTACCAGCACGAAATTTTATATTTTTATTCTCAGTTTGAACTAATTGTTTAATATTCTTTACTATAATTGCCATATTACTGTTTTTTTCAAAATATCAATCTGTGAATGAATAACCAAATCTTTTCATAAGAAGTTCGCTGTTTCTCCAATCTTTTAATACTTTGACAGAGAGATCAAGGTAAATATGTTTTTGAAGAAAATCTTCTATCGAAGCTCTCGCATCAGTTCCCAATTTTTTTATAGCAGAACCTTTACTACCAATGATAATTCCTTTCTGTGTCGGTCTCTCTACATAAATTATAGCCCCAATTCGTATTATATCTGTATCTTCTTTGTAACTTTCTACAACCACTTCCACACTGTACGGAATCTCTTTTTTATATTGTAAAAGTATTTGCTCTCTAATGAGTTCTGAAACGAAAAACCTCATCGGTCGGTCGGTTAAAGCATCTTTAGGAAAATATGGCGGACATTCGGGAAGAAGTTCTATAATACGGTTTCTTAAAGGCTCAATATTGATACCATTTAGTGCTGATATTGCAAAAATATCGGCATTAGGAAATATTGTTGCCCAATGATTTTTTGCTTCAATAACCTGCTCCTCATTGTATTTATCTGTTTTATTGATGATAAAAATTATAGGAACACCCATTTTGTTGATTTTTTCTACCAAGTCCTCATTGTATTTTGTCTCGTTACATTCTATGAGGTAAAGTATTATGTCAGCGTCTTGAAGCGAATCGGTAACAAATCGCATCATATATTTTTGCATTGTGTAAGCTGGGTCTAAAACGCCTGGAAGGTCAGAATAAACAATCTGATAATCTTCATCATTAACGATACCTTTTATACGATGCCTCGTGGTTTGTGCCTTTGAAGTCATTATTGAAACTTTCTCACCAACTAATTGATTCATCAATGTACTCTTTCCGACATTTGGATTTCCAATGATGTTCACAAACCCTGATTTATGAGATGTTGTATTGTTTATATTTTCCATCTTAATCGTCTTATTGTTTTGGTTTAAAAAATTCTAACTTTGGGGAAATATCGTTAGAATTATAGATAACGTAGCTGTATTTTTTTATCCAATCTCCAGTATTAAAAAATGTACTACTGTCGGAAAGATTGTATTTTATAGGTATATGCCTGTGTCCGAAAATAAAAAAGTCGAAATGTTGAAGTTTCAATATATTTCTTGCATAACGTATTTGAAATTCAGATTCCGATTTGAAAATTAGGTCGTCTTCATTATGGGAATTTCTCGATTGTTTGGAAAAAAAACGAGCAATAGAAAAAGCAAATATAGGATGTAAAATACTGTATAGAAATTGATTAGGCTTAAAGTTGAAAATTTTTTTAATGAGATTATATCGTCTTTGTTTGCCTCCAAGTCCATCACCGTGAGCTATCAGAAATTTGTTGTTGTTTATTAAAAATTTTTGTTCTTTTCTATAAATTTTAGCATCGAAAGATTTTATAAAATAGTCGCGAACCCACATATCGTGGTTGCCAGAAAAAAAATGAATTTTTGTTCCTTGTTTGTTCTTTTCATATAAGGCATTGAAGAGACGAAAGTAGCCTTTAGGAGCTACATCTTTGTATTCGAACCAAAAATCAAAAATATCACCCAAAAAGAAAAGATGATCGATACTATTATACTCATCTAATAATTGAAGAAAAAATTCTTCACGAAGTTGACTATCGAGGTTTTGTGGAGTGTGAAAATGTGCATCTGACACGAAAAGACAACTCCCGTGTAACTCTATAAAATCGCTTCTATTTGCATCCAATTCCACTTAATTAAAACTTATTTACCCATCCAGCTACTTCGGTTGCGGAAATGTTATTCATGCACTTAAAATGCTTTCGTTTACATTTTTTACTTCCGTAGTTAGAGCAAGGACGGCAATTTAACGGACAAACCTCAAAATTTCTGAATTTTTCACGTTCATTGGGCATGTAAGGATAATAACCATATTCTGGAATTGTTGCGCCGAAAACAGCAGCTATAGGTTTATGAAGTGCTGCTGCAATGTGCATAAGCCCCGTGTCGCCTGTGATAACACAGTCGGCGTGTTGCAAAATAGCTGCTGATTCATGTAGCGAATATTTGCCACAACCATTGTAGGCCTTGTCGCCAAGTTTCGACACTACTTGTTCACCTTCTTCTATTACATCACTGCCGCCTAAAAGCATTATAGGCTTATGTAAAATACTTCCAATTTCCACAACTTTCGATATTGGTATACGCTTTGTAAAGTGTTGAGCCGCAAGAACTATCACCACAAAACCATCTTCAAAAACCATCGGAAGGTCGTCTTCGTCAAAACCTTTATTCTCAGGAATGTAAAACTCTAATCCTTTATGATCGTTGTGAATATTCAAAAACTTAACAGCTTCAAAATACCTTTCAACAATGTGGGTTTCTGGCAAGCCGTTCATTTTCAAATGAATACATAGCCATTTCGAAAAATTATGCTTGTTAAATGTGTGTGAAGACACTTTTAACTTGCGAATTAAACGCCGCGAACGAAGTGTCTTTTGTAAATCTATAATTTCATCAAAATTCTCTTTTTTGAGTTCCTCAATAGTACTTTCAACGTTTTCAGAGTCGTAAAGATGTACCTTATGAATATGAGGATTATTCTCAATTACATTAGCGAAATTCTTTTTTACTAAAAAGTGAATTTCAGCTTCAGGCATCTGCTCATTTAAAGCTCTTATTATAGGGGTTGTTAAAACTATATCTCCTATAGAACTTAATCTGACAATCAACAGCTTCGGTTGCGAAGGGGGGTGTATTTCGTCCATAATTATTTAAATTAGTCTTTATTACTTTTTTCATGGTTGTCAACAGGTGTTGCATAAATTTTGAGAATATTCTCTCGCATTTTTTCCATAGTAACATCTGCTACTTGAGATTTCATTTCTAAATATTGTTCAAATTTTGTTTTCTCTTCTTGATTATAGTAATCCTTGTAATCTTCATTTTTATTTAGAATATCATGAGCAATGTAGTTGTTTGGAAAGAGCGTGTAATTGTTATATATTTGTTTATCAATTATTTGACAAGCTAAATGCAATTTGTCGTTGTTAGGAACATTAGAAGGAATTGTGTCAAATTCTTTGTCTAAAGGTTTGCTGATAGTAAGAGCTATGCGTCCCTTTTGTCCGAAAAGTCCTTGTTTAATGCTATTAAAATCCTCGCCAGGTTGCTTATGATAAATTTGATGTTCACTAATGGCAACCTCGCGGGCTTTTAGCCAATCACAAGGTTCGTATTCGTAAGAAACAACCACAGGTGTTATATTCATTTTTTTCAAAATGTTGATGAGGTCTTTGTTATGTCCCATACTAATCATCTTCAAAAGTCCCTGCTTTGTTTGGTCGTTTCCATCTTTAGTGCGCCCGTCGCGCTGGGCAATCCACACAGACTCTTTATCTTCAAAGAGCGATTGTTGGATATATGCGGCTAAAACTTTCGAATTTTCTAATTTTTCGCGGAGAGTACCACCTCTTTTAACTTTTATCATCTTATTTAATTTGGCAACTTCAACGAGCAAAGGAGTTGTGAAGAGATTGTCTCCCATTGCAATACGCGAAGTTTTTCGATTTTCAACGAAAAAATAGTATTGCAAAAGTGCTGGATCGAAAGTTATATCACGATGGTTACCAATGAATAAATAAGATTTACTTTGTTCAATATTTTCTATTCCTGATAAAACTAAGCCTTTTGATGATTGAGATATGAAAGCATCAAGCCATCTTTTATCAAAATCTACCTGAACTTCTTCAATAGTGTTGAATTTGTCCAAATCTTTTCGAAAATTGTCAATAGTATAATTAGGAAGACATAATTTAAAAGCATCTGCGAAACGCCTGTCATCCAATAATTTACGATAAGCTTCTTTGAATTCAGAGTCGGTATATGGTCTTATATCTTCGAAATCCATTTTAATAAAATTCGGGCGGCAAAGGTACAAAAAAGTTTTAACCTAACATAATATACAAATCAGGATATTGATGAGGCGATTCTTTTTTGTGTCGAGTTAGGGCGAAAGCCATAGTTAGTGTTCCAATACGACCGCAATACATATTTACAATGAGGATAAGTTTTGACATCCAATTCCAATTTGCACATTCTCCAGTAGAAAGTCCACAGGTTGTAAATGCCGAAGAGGTTTCAAAAAGTGCGTGTAATAATTTTACATCTGATTGCACAATTGTAAGTAAAAAGCACGAAATAAGTATGAATGTTGAAGATAAAAGTAGTATTGTTGTTGCTTTTTCAACAAGAGTCGGCGAAATAGCTTTATGGTCGAATTCGATATTTTTCTTTCCTTGAATAGTTGCTATCACTGACCTCATAACGATAAATAGAGTAGTTGTTTTTATTCCTCCTCCAGTAGAACTCGGAGAACCACCTATAAAAATGGTTACTAAAATCATTATGATGGTTGAAAGTTTCATCATATTGACATCTAAAACGTTGAAGCCAGAGGTTCTACAAGTAGTGATTTGAAATATTGATGTAAAAATTTTATTTCCTAAACCATTAACATCTTTTAGAACCCCGTTATATTCTATGATAAAGAATAAAATACTGCAAAAGCCTATTATTAAAAATGTAACCCTAAGAACAATTTTTGTCTGTGGCATCAAACTTTTCCAAAGAAATTTCTTTCTTTCTCGTATATAGCGATAACTAAAAAAGTCGCGAATGGTTACAAATCCTATTCCACCTAAAAACACGAGAGTCATAATCACAACTTGTGGAAAGTAACTTCCATAAACTCCAAGATTCAGCAAACTATCATCAATGAGAACAAAACCACCATTATTGAAAGCAGATACTGTGTAAAATATAGAGAAGAAAAGATTTTGTTTGTCGGAGATAAAAAAGCCTGTTGATTTCCAATAAGTAAACAACAATGCAACTCCAGCTAACTCTATAATAAAAGTTGTTAACACAATACTTCGAAGCAACGATACAGAGTCTGAAAGTCTATCTGCCGACATCATATCACGAATCATGTATTGATAGCGCAAACCAACCATCGACCGCGATAAAAATGTTGAAAAAAAAGTGGCGAATGATAATATGCTCATACCACCTAACTGTATCAACACTAAAATCACAATTTGTCCCTTTATTGTAAAGCAATAAGAAGTGCTTACAACCGATAAACCAGTTATACAACTTGCACTTGTTGCAGTGAAAAGTGCGTCAATAAAAGATATACCATTCGTGGTCATTCGTGGCATCATCAACAGTATTGTTCCTATTATTATTAAGAAAAGGAACGATGCTACCATTAGAATGGGTGGACTTAAGTGATATTTTCCCAAAGTACTACTCATTTTTGCCAATTCTATTAAAACTATAATTAAGAAATAGAATTGGATGAATATTAAGTAGATATTTTCAAAATTATCGCTATTTACAATATTAAAATGGAAGATATTAATAGATATGAATTGGAATATTAGAAAAATAATGATGACAAATTCCACCCACGATTTTTTAAGATATTCAGTGCGATGTAGTGAATAAAATAGAAGAATGAAATATTTAGCAACGTAAAAAAGCAAACTACCATATATTATCCAACGAATCAAACTTTTAATTGCGGTTGTAATATACATACCATGATAACAGAATATACAAGCAATGGTGATTATTGAAATCACTAAACTGCTAAGCTGCAAAATCCGCCGAATACGATCTTTGTTGGTTACGATGTGTATTCGCCTTTTACCGTTGTATTCGTCCCTATTCTTAAACAAGAACATTACAAGTTTATTTTAATGAAGTTGTCAATGTCGCGATCTTTACCAAACAACACAAAAACGTCGTCTTTTTTGATAACTGTTGAATTGTCAGGAACTCCTATAACGTGTTGTTTTTGTGTTAGCTCTTTATTTTCAATCTCTTCAAAATTTCTGCGTATAGTTACTAAACTCAAACGGTGATTGTCGCGAAAGTTGACATCTCCAAGAGTAAGTCCTTCCAATCTATTTGGAGTAATAATAGATGCAATTCTATACTCATCTGGAAGCTGTAGGTATGAGATAATATTTGGGTTACTGAGGCGCTCTGCAAGAAGTGTGGCAAGTTCGTCTTCGGGCGACAAAAATTCTGTTATTCCCATTTTTTCAAGAATGGTTTGCTGATGTGAACCCTTAGTTCTACAATAGATTTTCTCAATGCCGAGATCTATGAGGTTAGAGATGCATAGCAATCGCTCTACAAAATCATCACCAATAGCAACAATTACAGCGTCAAAATCTTTGATATTTTCATTTAATAATGCACGTTTATCTGTAGCATCAGTACATATAGCATAAGCAACGTCGTCGCTGATATGTTGTACTTTTTTCATATCTTTGTCAATAACCAACACTTCAAAGCCCTTTTCCGACAAAGCCAAACTAATTGCTTGTCCAAATTGTCCTGCGCCAATAACTGCAAATTTTTTCTGTGCCATATTCAAATCAATTGCAAAGCGGCGAAAATACAAAAAAAGCAACAACCTCGTTATTTTGAGGTTGCCGCTTTCGAAAAAAGGTTGTAGTTTCCTCATTCTTTTTGCATAAAGATGCACTTTGCCTTTTTTAAAAGATTTATTTGTTAGAAAAGAGCATCGAATCCAAATTTTTCAAATTCAAACGATTTTTAAAATCAGAAATCCTGAAGTTTTGAATTGTTAGAACAGTTGGAAGCCTATTTCCCATTTGGGAAGGTCGCTTGCAAACTGGTTATTTTTCAAAATGTTTGTGATACGGTACTGACCGTATATAGCGAAGCGACGCGTAATGCCCATGCGCAAACGCACGCCGCAGTCAACAGGATTGATAATATTGTAGTTCATATAACGCTTTTTGATGTATGAAATCTTCTGATTTTGGTTGTCTTTTAACACGAGTTTGTAACGGTTTCCAGTGTTCCACTCACCGAAAAAGCCAGCATCTAAGTACCACCATTCCATACCAGCACTGCCTAAAATAAATCGGTTCACGAATTCAAGGTCGAACTTTGAGACTTTTACATTTCTTTTATAAATCGAACCTTTATTGCCAACACAGAGTGTGTTTCCGTTCACTTCATAAGTCAGAATATCAAACAATGGATTGTCAACAGTAACGATGTCGTCAGAAACGGAGTACCACGAGGAGCCGAAACCAATTCTGAAGCCTAAGGCATAGTTTTTAGCCAAGCGCCAGCTGTTGTCGAAAGCGAAGGTAAGGCCATGCGAAATGCGTTCAGAACTCCAGATATTACCATAGCGCATCCACATCGAAGGCATCATGAACGAGAAGTTCAGCACCAGACTACCCTTGTATGATTTCGGGAACATGCGTGTGAAAATGTTAGGATCGGGAATGTCGAAACGGCGGTTGCAATTAGCGGATCTCGATGCCGCTGCTACAAAACTGTCAACCTTAGGCAAGGTCTGTTGACCGAAAACATGTTTCAAATGCTGGCCGTCACACCAGAATTCCATCGTTTGTCCGTCTTTTAGCGAATGTTTGGGATATTTCAGCGATTGTCCCGCATTGTTTATGTCTTTTCCCTTATACAACGTAGATTCACCATATTCTTCTACAGAGCCGTCACCGTTCGTGATTTTGAAGAAAATTAACGATTCAGGGTCTTTCGATGTTACATAGATGGAGTTTTCATCTTCATATAGGGAAAGATTGTTTTTAATTTCAGGATATTCGCCAAAGAAGTAGCCAGCTTGCGGCACGCCGTATCCAAATGCATAGTCGAAATATGGGTAGTGGTTTGCCGACTTCTCAATTTCCGTTTTCAGTTGCCAGGCTGTATATTCGGGATGCAACTGTTTCACACAAGCGGCGAAACCTGCCACCATCGGTGATGAGAATGAAGTGCCAGAAGCCTGTGTATAGTTGCCCTTGGAGCCAGCCACCCAGTTGTTCTGTCCTTTGGCTACTACATTGGGTTTCATGCGGCCATCAGCGGTGGGTCCGAAAGAACTGAAACTTGCTATTACATCCAAATGACGTACGGCACCCACCGACAGGATGCTGTCAGCATCGGCTGGTGTAATGAGCATTTGCCATTCTTTATCGTTACCCTCGTTGCCCATAGAGTTGCAAATTAATATGCCTTTGCGCGCGGCGGTATTGGCAGCTTTTGCTACCATGGAGGTCTTGCCGTCCATCTGTTTGAGCATGTAGCGCTGTTTACCGTAGCCAAGGGAACTGTTTACAATGTCGGCACCGTTTTGGTCTGCCCATTCGAGTGCCATTGTCCACCAAATTTCTTCTTTTTTTGGTTCTGAGGCTACCTCAGTTCTGGCTAATAAAAACTGTGCGCCAGGAGCCATGCCCAGTAGCATTCCGTCGCTCTTCATGCCTGCAATGCAGCTTAACACCATGCGGCCGTGTGATTCGGCTTCATACACATATTCTTTTTTCTTTACGAAATTCCAAGTCTTCACTATCTGGTTGTTGTCGCGAAGATGCTGAAAAGCTGGATGAGTGTCGGTATCTTTGAAACCACCATCGAAAACCGCAATACGAACGCCTTTACCAGTGATATTGTGTTGTAGGAATAACTCCCCATGGTGTATTGTAATTTGTTCTAATAGGTCGTCCTCGTCGATTTTCCCAATGTTCTCTGCAATGGCTAATGACATATCATTGGCAATCAATTGAATGCCTGCCACAAAGGGAAAATGTCGGATTTCGGCGATCTGTTCTTCTGTTGCCATTACGCCCGCTGCGTTAAGCCATCGCGAAGTGCCAACCAGTTCCTCACATGCGGTCTCTATCTGCTCGGCATATCCGCTGTTCACAGGATAGTTGGTGATGTCATAAAGGTCTGAGTTGTTCATGGCGTAACGCTCTATGGCCTTTGCATCAAAGTATTGATATGGATTAAATGTGGAGTTTTTCTTGTCGGTGAAGAATACCCAATAACTGTTCTGCGCATTGACAATGTCGAGAAAGACGCAGAAAACGGTGAAAATTAAGATAATTCGTTTCATAAAATGTATTTTAATCTTAAATAAGAGGTGCAAAAGTAGTTTTTTTATGTTTTTGGTGAATTGTGATAATTTTGTGGATTTTATTTTTGACTGTTCACAATTTTCACAATCTCCTGAATATCAATCCCTAATAACTTCATATTCTTGATAAATTCTGGAACCTCTTGTTCCATGAACTCCTTTTTGCGAATGGTATGGATTTTTTCAGGAGCGTCCTCGTTTACAAAATACCCGATGCCGCGTTTGTTGGTGATTATTTCTTGATTCTGAAGATATTCATAGGAACGCATGACGGTGTTTGGGTTTACTTCGAAGGCAACTGCCAATTCGCGAACTGACTTGGCTCGTTCACCTGGCTTCCATGTACCTGACAAAATCTGTTCAAACACCCAGTTTACAATCTGTAGATAAATGGTTTGTGTGTTTTTGAAATCCATATCAAACCTCCGTTTCTTTCATTCTCAAAAAACTCATCGCATAGCAATATACAATCGCAATACAACAAAAAACATAAGGCAACCAATCGCTACCCGTTAGTACATAACTTTCAGTCTTTATGTAGTTTCTATAAAGTGAGCCTGCTGGAAGAACAGATTTGGCATTAAGCCAAACAGTTGCGGCCATGACGGTAATAAAAACTATCAAAATCAAAAATCCAGTCAACAACAGTTTCCAAAACGGACTTTTTCTGAAATAAATTGCGGCAAAAAATGTAAAAGCAATCCACGTATAAAATTCTAATATCGAGAGGCTTGATGAAAAAAATACGTATTTGAACAAATTTGGTGTTGCCTCAATGTCAGGATTGAAAATTTTATTTATTCCATAGCCAAGCAGTATGCCTATTGAAAGAAATAGCATAACCCCCAAAACGTAATAGATATTGGCTAAAAACATACCTGTAACTACTTTTTCAGCATTAGAGGCTGGAATCATCAGGTAGTGCATACGGCTTGACGAGTTATGTAGTTTTGAAAATAATCTGCAAGGATAATAGATCATTAAAATCACGGCAGCAATGTTGCCGACCCCTGCGTCAAATGGAGATATTAACATGGAAAATAGAGAGATGGCCATGACAATGACAAAGCCGAATATTAGATCATTTTGCCAGTTTTCGTAAAAATAGGCTTTCAATAATTTTGTTATATTCTTTATGTTCATAGTAATAAGGATTTTATTGGTTATATGTTTGGGTTTGATTTTCGGATGAGGTTTTAGAGTCATTTTGTATGGACGTAACACGATCAGAATCTACGGTGGTTGTGTCGGAGTCGGTTTCGTTCAATGCCTCGCTGATTACCATTTCTAATGAATCCAAATTCTTTTCTTCATATTTTATCCTGCCGCTGCGGTAGCCAGTTTGGAAATCTATTGTGTAGCCTATCACAGTGCCTAACGTAAGGATAACAGCTGTGATAATCAATATCTTATTGGTATATTTTTTCATTGTTCTTTAGATTTTAGGTTTATTTGAATAATTCGGTAAACTCTTTCTTGTTTTGGATGGCGGCATTGAACAGCAGTTCGAGATCGAGGGCAGAGTCAATGTGGTTGAGGTTCTCTTTCACTTGATATATGCCGCGCGGTGTCTCTTCTGTGTAAAACACATTGCCGTCTTGTGATTTTTGGTTGTCAACATCGAACAATAATTTGTCGGTGATGACATCGTTGGTTGCGTTGAGTATCATGCGGCCGTTGTCGAGAATCGAGACTGCATCGATGAGACTGTGTAGATCGCGCACTTGGTGTGTGGAGATGATCACGGTTTTCTGTTCGTCGGCGTAAGAGGCTAAGATTTTGCGGAAGATGCTTTTTGAAGGGATGTCGAGACCGTTGGTGGGTTCATCCATGATTAGCAACGGCACATTGGTAGCCAATGCGAAGGCAATCATCACTTTTTTCTTCTGTCCGTGTGAGAATTTGTCGATGAAGCCATGCATATTGTCCATTTCCAGATCACGTAGATATTCCAGAAACTGCTCATGACTGAAATTTGGATAAAAAGGCGCGAAAGCGGCTTCGAATTGTTTGATTTTCAGATGAGGTACGTAAATTTCCTCTTGTAGGAAATAGACATCGCACAGTTGTTGGGAGGAACGTTTGCAGGCTGGTTGTCCGTTTATGATGGCGTTGCCTGCATGTGGGAACAGCAGTCCAGTCATGATCTTCAGCAGGGTGGTTTTGCCCGCGCCGTTGCGACCAAGCAGACCGTAGAGATGTCCCGATTCAAGTTGCCAATCCACCCCGTTGAATAAGGGTTGGTTTGCGTTGTAACCGAATTGTACATTTTCTAACTTTATCATACTCTTTATAATTTTGATTAGTGTATTAGTAAACTATAACACTGCAAAAGTAATACACTAATACATACGATGTACACTTTTTTAATTTTTTTTTCTTGCTGAAAATCAATGTTTTATAAAAACAATAAAAAAAATCACGATTTTTTTTTATCAATTTTTCGGATAAAAAAGCTCTCATTATGAAAAATCAAGCGAGAGGAAAATGTTCATTTTTTTTTACTTTCGTTTTTTATTAAAAAAAAAATTATCTTTGCGGGTTGAATATGTGTATTACAACGGAAAATATAAAACAATAATAATCATAAAATCAACTAATTATGGAGAAAATTTACAATTTTGAGAGGCTGACTAAGAAAGTCAGAGCTTTTGTCGCCTTAGCATTTATTATGCTATTGGCGGCGGGTAACGTTTTCGCAGACCAAGTAACCTATGTTTTTGCAGATGCTGGCTACGAAAATGCGGCGGAATTAGGAAATGGTACTATTAACGACCTTTTTTCCTTCACAACAAGCAAGGGTTCAGCATCGAACATGCCGAAGTTTTACGAAGCGGATGGAGCAAGATTTTATTATCACGGTTCAGGTAATGGCAATTCAATGACCATTGCAGTGGCAGAAGGTTATAAAATCACTGGATTGGAATTGGCCGCTATAGGAAGTTACACACCCACAGTTGGTTATATAGCAGATGAAGGAGATGCAGCAACCGTGTCGGTTGAAGGTGGTGTTTATTCAATTTCTGGTCTATCGGCAACACAGAGCCTAAAATTTTACAATGCAAATACTACGAATACACAATTGCGCATTATTTCATTGAAAATAACTTATTCAGCAATTGGCGATGATCCGATTATAACAGTTACAAAGCCTACATTTTCTCTTCCTACTGGAACATACTATTCTTCAAAGACTGTGTCTTTAGAATGTGAAACAGAAGGTGCTAATATTTATTTTTCTATTGACGAAGGTGATGCTGTTCTTTATAATAATTCACCATTATTTATAACAGAGACAACAACAATTAAGGCATACGCTGTTAAAGGCGAGGTTCAAAGTTCTATAGCGACTGTAACATACACAATTATTAACCCCACAGCTGTGGAAAATATTGCTGTATTCAAAAATTTACCTGATGATGAAACTGTTATTTACAAACTTAACAGTGATGTAACTTACAATTTTGGAGCAAACCATAACTATTATGTACAAGATACAACAGCAGGACTTTTAATTTACGATCAAAATACTCAAAATCCTGTATTCACAAATAGTTATAATCCTGGAGATATTATTAAAGGTGGAATCATTGGTAAGAGAAAAAATTACAATGGTTTAGTTGAGTTAATTGTTCTTGAAAATCCTGCTGAAGGAGAAGCAGGAGAAGAGAATGTAGCAATAAAAACCACAATGGCAGACATTATCGCAAATCCTGATGTGTATATGTCAAAACTTGTTACTCTTTCAAACTGCCGTCTTGGTTCAGGAGAATTTAAGACAACATCTACAAATAACGTAGCTATCTCCCAAGGCAAAGAAAATATGCAGATGCGTAATGTGTTCAGAACAATTGCGCAAACATTTACAGCTGGTAAGTATGCTACAGTTACTGGTTTTGTTGGAGTTTACAATAATACACTTCAAATTTATCCTCGTAATGCGGCTGATGTCCAAATTTTTGAAAATGAACTTCCTTTAGTTTGTGATTTCGATGAAAATAAAAATTCTTGGATGTTAGTAAACGGTAATACCAATCTTTGGTATGAAGGTGCAGCGCAAGGTTTTGACAACAATAAATTATATATCTCATCAACATTAGGAGCTACAAATAAATATAACACTGCTCAAGCAGCTGTTTCTCATGCTTGGATGCCTGTATCACTTCCCGCTTCAGATGTAATTTTGAGTTTTGATTACAGAAGTAATGGAGAAAATAATAAAGATTTCTTGCAAATATCAATTGTTGACAATGATACTTTAGTAGTTGCAGGTGTTCTTCCAACAGAATATTTAGAAAGATTGAATGGTACTACTGAGTTTAAGAACCATGAAATAGTTATTCCAGCCTCATACGCAGGAAACAAAATTCTTGTGTTTACGTGGAGCAACGATAATTCAAATGGAAATCAGACGCCAGCAGCGGTTGATAACATATCAATTAAGGCAACGTGTACAGCACCAACAAATTTGGAAACATTAGTAGAAAGTCGAACAGCAACTATCAATTGGATTGCACCAGAAGCTCAAAACACTTGGACAGTTGAATATAAAGCAGAAAACGATAATGCGTGGTATTCGCAGGTTGTAACAGGAGAACCTACACTCACACTTACAGACCTTGCAACGCAAGTAACATACGATGTAAGAGTAAAAGCTAATTGTGGTGAACAATCAAGTGCTTGGCTTAAAGGAAAATTCACAGTTTCTTGTATAGAGCTTACAGAAGAAGAAGTAAATGTTACAATAGGAAACGAAACAGCAACATCACGTTTCCCGTTTTATGCATACTATAATAATTCTTGGGTAGAATTAATATATCCTTCAACAAATTTTGAAACCGCTGGATTTATAAATTCTTTATCTTGGGAAGTTTCATCAGTTTCAGCACATCAATACAATTCATTGAAAATATACTTAGGAACAACAGCAAATTCAACACACAGTTCGTATACAAACTGGATATCAATGGAAGACTTGACGCTTGTTTATCAGAACGACAATGGTTCTATTGCATCTGCGTTGGGATGGGAAACATATACTCTTCAAACTCCATTCTATTACAATGGTGAAGATAATTTAGTTGTTGTAATATCAAGAACTGCTAACAATTGGTCAAGTTGTTATTATAGAAGTTCAAACAGTTCAAATGCAGTGTTATACAGATATAATGATACAAATTTAGAATACGCAGAGCATCCTGGTACAAATACAGGTACTATGACTAGTACACTGCCAAATATGAAAGTTGATTATCTTGGTTATGTTTGCGGAGATGTAGTTTGTGCAGTTCCAACGGAACTTGAAATTAGTGATGTTACGGCTAATTCTGCAAAGGTTACTTGGGAAGGTGAAGCAGAGACATATAGGGTAGCATACAAAGCTGAGAATGAAGAAGAATGGACAATTGAAGAGACAAATGCAACAGAAATCACACTTGCTAATCTTTTAGATAATACAAATTATGAATTGAACGTAAAAGCAGAATGTGGTGAAGTTGGTGCGAGTGCAAAAGCTGTAGCAACATTCAAGACAGTAGCAGAGTGTAAAGTTCCTACAAACTTAGCAGTTTCTCACAGTGTTGAAAATACTACAATCACTTGGGTTGCTGTTGAAAATGCGGAATCTTACGAACTCGAATATGGAAAAGTAGGCGCAGAGGAAACAATGAATGTTGTTATTGAAAATGCTTCTTCTTTTGTTATAAGCTCTTTGAACGAAAACACCCAATATAAAGTTCAAGTGCGCTCTATTTGCGGAGAAGAAAAATATAGCGATTGGGCATCTATAACATTTACTCGTCCTATTTTCTGTACTGCTCCAACAGAGGTAGAAATAACAGACATTACTGAGAATACTGCTATTGTTGCTTGGAATCAAGGAGATGCTTCCTCTTGGACAATAGAATATGGTGAAAAAGGCTTTGTAACAGGAGAAGGAACAGTTGTTACAACAAACAATCCAACAGTAACTCTGACAGGTCTTACATCAAATACTACCTATGATTTGTATATTAAAGCAAACTGCAATAGCTTCTTAAGTCCTTGGTCATCAGCAAAATCTTTCACAACAGATTGTGGACCATATACCATAACTAATAATACTCCATGGTTTGAAAATTTTGAAGGCTACAGTGGCTCTGGAGAAAAGAATTTCGATAAATGTTGGGCAACACCAGTGAAATCTTCATCAAATGCTCCATTTGTTTATTGTGGTTATTCACCAGCTGCGTATTCTGGAAATAATTCAGCAGAATTAAAAGGAACGACTGATCAAGAAAATTTATTAGTACTTCCTGCGTTTACTAATGATATCAGCACATTACAACTCACATTTTACGCTAACACAACAGCATCTTCTGTGGCAAATGCTGGTACTTTTGAAGTTGGATACGTTACAGATGCGGAAGATGGTTCAACCTTTGTAGCATTACAAACAATTACACCAACTTCTGCTATGCTAAGCAGATCTAATTCTGTATTACAAGGACCTTTCAATTTTTCAGAGGTTACAGCGGCTAATGCAAGAATGGCTATCTACTTCAAATCTTCATACGGTTCATATTCTGCTACTTCTTGGAACTTGGACGATTTCACAGTTTCGATTATCCCGAATTGTCAGGCTCCTACTGGAGTTTCAGCAAGCAATATTGATGTTGACAATGCAACAATTTCATGGAATGTAATAGGTGATGCAACCTCTTGGGCTGTGATCTATGGTCCTCAAGGTTTTGAGCCAGAAGGTGATGGAACAACAGTTGAAGAAAATACCACATTTACAATTGAAAACCTTGAAGAATCAACAGCATACGATGTTTATGTAAGAACAGTTTGCGGACCTAACAACACAAGCGTATGGGTTGGTCCTGTTAGTTTCACTACAAACTCTGCTTGTACTTATACACTTCTGTTACACGATAGTTATGGTGATGGATGGAATGGCGGTAAAATTACTTTTTCACAAGGTGGTAATACTCAAAATTTCACCGTTTCTTCGGGTAAAGAGGCTTCATATATCGTTAATCTTGAAAAGGGTGTTGAAGCAACTTTCACTTATACTGCTGGCAGTTACTCATATGAAAATTCATTTGAAATATTAGCTCCAGATGGATCTACATTCTGGTCATTGTCAACAGGAACTGGCAACAGTGGTGCAAGTATGAGTGTAACTTGTGGAGAAAGTACTCCAATATCTTGTGTTGTTCCTTCTGAATTGGTGATTGATAACATCACTGAAAATTCTGCAGTTCTTTCTTGGACTGGTGGTGCAGAGGAAACATATCAAGTAGAATATCGTCTTGCAACCGCTGATATGTGGGCAACCGTTACAACAACGGGCAACACATATACTTTGACTGACCTCACAGCAAACAACACATACGTTGCACGTGTGAAAGCCGTTTGCGATGAAGAAAATCAATATACTGATCAAGTGATGTTCTTTGTTACATCTGGCAGCATTTGTTATGATAGACAATGGGGTATTCAAGAATCACAAAACAACTATTTGCCAATAGGTACATATTTTAAAAACTCATATACTCAACAAATTTTTGATGCCTCAGAAGTAGGTCAATCAGGAATGATTACTAAACTATCTTTTAACTTTGCTTCAAATGATCTTTCTGTAAAAAGCGATGTTAAAATTTATTTAGCAAATGTTGATAAATCCACATTTGATTCGTCAACAGATTGGGTAACAGAAGGTTTGGTTGAGGTATATTCAGGTAATTTTAACTGTGTGCAAGGTTGGAATGAATTTGAGTTATCTAATCCGTTCTTGTATGATGATTCAAAGAATTTGTTGTTAACAATTTCTGACAATAGCGGTAATTATCAAAGTAGTAAACAATTTTGGCTTACATTTGGTACAGAAAATAAGTCTATTTATTGGCGAAACGACTATTCATCATGGTCAAGTACAAATACAGGTACTCTTACTAAATATCGTAGTGATGTACGTTTTACATTCTGTCCTGATGAGTTTAATGATGTAGCATTAACAAGCATTAACAACATTAGCAATTCTTGTGATTTTATTGGTACTCAAATAACAATAAATGTTAAGAATTTAGGTTCATCGGCAGTTTCTACACTTCAGGCTTATTATAGTGCAAACGATGCAATGCCAGTACATGAAACAATCAATTTAGATCAACCTCTTAATGCGGGAGAATCAACGTCATACACATTTAACACGACAGTTGATCTTACAGATAGCAGCAACGTTGTGAAGGCGTGGATTGAACTTCCTGCTGATGGAAACTTTAGCAATAATATAGCATTCTCTAATGCAGCTATTAGGTTAGAACCTAACAATATACCATTTGTTGAAAACTTCAACACAAGTTTAGCAAATGATAGTTGGACAATTTTGAATAACAACACAGATGATGTAACATTTGCAATTTCTGGAGGTAAGGTTTCATATACTTATAACGATATAGAAGATGCAGATGATTGGATAATTACATCATGTATCTATCTCTCAGAAGGTCGCTATGAAGTTGCTTACGAATACAATGCCGCAAATTCATTATTTGTGGAAAACTTTGAAGTTGCATACGGAATAAAAGTTGCTGGAGAATATCAGTTGAGCAACGTAATATCAACGCACGAATTCTCTAATACTGATGTTGTAAAAGTTCGTAATCAAATTGAAATAACACAAGGTGGAGTTTACTATTTTGGAATTCACGCTTTAAGTGCAGCTGGCAATATGGGCTTCAGCGTTGATAATTTCTCAATCAAATCTCTTGTAAAAGCAAGTGTTTACTATGCAGAAAATGGTTCTGGTACACCTGATGGTGTTTTCTATTCACCAGAAAGTGAGCCATATACAGTAACTATCGTTCCTAATGAAGGTTATCATGTAAAAGCAATCTATAAAAATACAGAACTTGTAAGAGGTGAAAACGCTAATAATGCTGCTATTGAATACTTTACATTTATCCCTAACAACAACGATAGTATTTACATCACATTTACTAACAATGAATACCAAGTTAATGCTGTTGTAGAAAATGCGTTCATTACAGAATACAATAATAACGCGGTGGGTGCAACCTACAATCCAAATCACGAAGTTCTTGGTTTTGGAGCAACCCATAATGGTGTAATCACAGTAAGCCCTAATTATCACATTGAAAGCGTTACAGTTAATGGTTTTGATGTAACATCAAATCTTACACAGATAAGTGATTATCAATATTCTCTTACAATTTCATCAATTGCTGAAAATAAAAACATTCGCGTTGTTGCAGCTCTTGATGATGCTAAGATTATCTACACAGTAAATAGCGGACAAGGTACAATTAATGGCATCTTTACCGTTGATGAAAACACTGAGCTTCCAGCTATATACACAGTTACCTTAACTGGTTACACAAATTTACTAAGCACAATAACACCTGCAGATGGATATCACATTGAAAGCATTATTATAGATAATGTTGAACACAATGCAATAAATATGTACTCATTTGAAAAGTTATTAGGAGTACATACTGTATATGTTAAATTTGCTAAGAATAATTACAATATTACTACTAACGCGTACGGAAATGGTACTGTAACACCTGGAATGGCATTCGAATACAATCCAGATTTGACATACATTTTCAAAGCAACACCTGCTGTAGGTAGTCATATTGTAAGTGTCTTGCGTAACGGTGAAGAGTTGTCTGTTTTGAACCCTGAAGAAGTATTTGTTGATACATTGAGAAATATTTCACAAAATTACAATTATGATGTACTATTTGCAGCAAATACTTGTAAAGTAACTGCTTCTGTTAATGGTAACGGTTTGATTACCAACCCAGGCGCAACCAACTATCATTATAATACTGATGCTACTTACACAGCTAATGCTTCTCTTGGTTACTATATTTCATCAGTTATTATAGATGGTGAAGAGACAGTTTACACTCAGGCAGATTCATTAACAGTATTCACAACTACATTTGAGAATATTTCTACTGATCATACTATTGAGGTTACTTTTGCTCAATTTATATACACTATTACAGTAAATGCTGGTGAACACGGAACAATATCTCCAACCACATCTTCATATCCTTACAATGCTGTTCCAGAGTTTACAATCATTGCAGATGAGGGTTATGCAATTGTAGATGTTGTTGTTGATGGTGTTTCAAAAGGTGCTATAACATCATATACTTTCCCAGCTTTGAGTGATAATCATACTATTTCTGCTACATTCGCAGCATATCAATTCACAATTACTGCTACTGCAGGTAACGGTGGTTCAATTTCTCCTGTTGGCGTTCAAAATATGCCTTACAACGGAAATAAGACTTTCACAATTACTCCTTCTGAAGGATACAATATTGCAAATGTTTATGTTGATGGTGTTTCAGTAGGTGCAGTTTCTACATACACATTCTCAAATGTTACTTCAAATCACACAATTTACGCTGTATTTGAATCAAAAACTTACACAATTACTGTTGTTCAACCATTGAATGGTACAATTACTCCAAGCGGTGTAATAACTGTTCAACACGGTGATATACCAACATTCACATTTATTCCAAATGCTGGATATGAAGTAGATAAGATTACTGTTAACACTTCAACACAAGTGATAAATAATGCTACTCATATTAACGATATTTACAGTTATCAATTCCCAGCTGTTACCGAAAATAAGACCATAACTGCAACCATGATTAAGAAGACTTTCACAATTACAGCTTCTGCTGGTGCAAATGGTACTATTTCTAATAGTGGAACTCAAACTGTTGAATATGGTTCAACAAAGACTTATGCAATCACACCATCTGCTGGTTATGTGGTAGATAAAGTAACCGTTGACGGTTTGAATATGGGCTCAGCAACTTCTTACACATTTACTAATATTGTTGCTAATCACGAAATTAACGCAACATTTAAGTTGGCTGAATGTACAATTCCTTACAATCTCCAAACTGCAGCTATTGATTCAACTTCTGCCGTATTATATTGGTATCACCCAACAGCAGAATCGTTTGATATTAGATATAAGACCCTGGATGGCACATTCAACTCTGTATCATCGGTTAATGGAAGCAGTTATACATTGTTAGGATTAACTCCAAGCACAACTTATATGTGGCAAATACGTGCTAATTGTTTGGCAGATAATAATAGTGAATGGTCTAATATGATAATGTTCACAACAACAAATCCTTCTATTGAAGTTGGTATAGAAGATTTTAACAAGAACCAAATCAAAGTTTATGCAGAAAATCAGAACATTCATATCGTGAATACTTCAAACGTTACAGCAGAAAGTGTACGTGTTTATGATATGTACGGAAAATTGCTCTATCACGGTACATTAAACACCGAACACGAAGTTATTAATATGAATGTTGCAGCTGGTACGTATGTAGTTAACGTAGCAACAGAAAATGGAGTTTACAACTACAAAGTAACTTTGATAAAGTAATTTTATTCAATAAATGTTAGTTAATGGAGAGTAACGCGAGTTGCTCTCCATTTTTTTACGCAGTATATATCAACCTATTAACATATTTTAACATTTCTATTTTATTGATTAACAAATACATGTTAAAATAAATTCAAAATATTATCCATTATTACAAAGTATTTTATATTTTTGCCGCTGCAAATGGTGTGTTTTTTTAAAAAAGTGTGGTGGGTAAGAAAGAGTTTGCGATGAGATTTAATAGTGTGAATAAGTAAAATTAAATTTATATGAAAAAAGTAACATTATTATTAGTAATTCTAACTTTGTGTATTGTGCATGTTTTTGCGCAGTCTCCTTGGTTGAAGCAATTTACTGTTGAGTCGTCAAGAACCTATACGATACCCGCTGCGGATCAAAAAGGTGTATCGTCAGTTAAAGCTGAAGCCTGGGGCGGCGGCGGTGCTGGCGGATATGTGAGTGGTGGTTGGCTTTCTTTTCCTGCATCTGGCGGCGGCGGCGGCGGTGCATACGCCGCTGATATTTTTGAACTATACAATAACTCTTATGCTATTTATTTGAATGTTGGTGATGCAGGTGTTAATTCTTCTTCGAATGTAACAGATGGAGGTGATTCTTATGTTAATTATCCTGGAGTTAATGGTGCTTGTAAAGTTAAAGCTGTAGGTGGCAAATCTGTAAAAAA
>CADBTU010000078.1 GCA_902797625.1 uncultured Bacteroidota bacterium
ATCACGGCAAGGGTACCCTTGCCGTGATTCGATAAAATTGTATTTTTGCATCCCGAAAAACCTGTAACGGTTATTTAGGACTAGTCAGTTGATTTGTTTATTCACAAAGTGTGCATACAAGGTTTCTATCACCGTAGGCGTCGTCAATTTTTCCAACAGTAGGCCAATATTTTTCGGTGTGCGCAAGAGGGAACGCTGCCTGTTGACGAGTATATGGTCGGTTCCATTCATCAGAGCATACAACACCCATAGTATGAGGAGCATTTTTAATAAGATTGTTAGTGCGATCAGCTTTTCCTTCTTCAATGTTGCGAATTTCTTGACGAATAGAAATCATAGCATCACAAAATCTATCTAATTCGCTAAGAGGTTCACTCTCTGTAGGTTCAACCATTAAAGTTCCGTGAACAGGAAAAGCAACGGTAGGAGCATGGAAACCATAATCCATTAAACGTTTTGCAATATCTCCAACTTGAACACCTGCATTTTTATCAAAATCGTTACAATCGAGGATCATCTCGTGAGCGCACATTCCTTTATCTCCAGTATAGAGTATCTTGTAATGATCTTGTAAACGTACTCGCATATAATTAGCATTGAGGATAGCCATTTTAGTCGTGTATGTTAAACCAGTGCCGCCTAACATTTTAAGGTATCCATACGTAATAGGAATAAGATAAGCACTTCCATAAGGAGCTGTAGCAACTTGATTGCCATTTTCGCCACCAACTTTTACTGATATATGATTGGGTAAAAATTGAACTAACTCTTTGCTAACGCAGATAGGCCCAACTCCTGGACCGCCGCCACCGTGAGGCATTGCAAAAGTCTTATGAAGGTTAAGGTGACAAACATCTGCTCCCATTGTTCCTGGAGATGTTAAACCTACTTGAGCGTTCATATTTGCTCCATCCATATATACCAAACCGCCATTTTCGTGAATTATGTTAATAATTTCAAGAATAGCTTCTTCAAAAACACCGTGGGTAGAAGGATAAGTTATCATAAGGCATGACAAGTTATCTTTATATTGTTCAGCTTTAGCGCGGAGGTCGTCAATGTCAACTTCTCCGTTAGCAGTTGATTTTACCACCACAATTTTATTGCCAGCTTTAGCTGAAGATGCTGGATTAGTACCGTGTGCTGAAGCGGGAATGAGGCAAATATTGCGATGCTCTTCGCCACGACTGATATGGTAATTTCTAATAACTGTTAGGCCTGCATATTCGCCAGCGGCACCAGAGTTAGGTTGCAATGACACACCAGCGAATCCAGTAATTTCACATAGCCACTCACAAACTTCTTGTAACATTTCGCGGAAACCTTCAGCTTGGTCTGCAGGAGCGTATGGATGTATTTGACAAGTTTCAGCCCAGCTTAAAGGAAGCATCTCAGCGGCAGCATTAAGTTTCATTGTACAAGAACCGAGAGGAATCATTGCGCGATTTAGCGAGAGGTCTTTAACTTCTAACATCTTCATATAACGCATCATCTCGGTTTCAGAGTGATATTGATTGAAGATCTTGTGTTGCATGAAAGTGGATTTACGAGCCAATTCTGTAGGAATGTGTAGTTCTGGAACACCACACTTGCCGTCGCAAACGTGCGGAGTGAAAGGTTTTCCAGCAGCGATGGCCAGCACTTTGAGTATGTTGTTGATATCGTTGTGGGTTACTGTCTCGTCCAAAGAAATCGTGAAGCAACGCTCGCAGTGGTAGCATAGATTGATACCGTTTTCGAGAGCAACTTTTTCAACATCTTTACATGTCAAACCTTCAGGAGTTTCTAAACAAATAGTATCGAAGTAGTTTTCATTATATTGTTTAAATCCATATTTTGCAGCTTCAACGGCTAAAATACCAGTCAATACGTTGATTTTTGTAGCTTTATTGCGTAGGCCTTCGGCACCGTGCCACATTCCATAGAAACCTGCCATAATAGCTGTAAGTGCACTTGCTGTGCATATATTAGAGGTAGCGCGTTCACGTTTGATGTGTTGCTCGCGTGTTTGCAAAGCCATACGCACAGCTCGATTTCCTTGAGCATCAACGGTGATACCTATAACACGACCTGGCATTTGACGCAGAAATTCATCTTTACAAGCAAAAAAACCAGCTGCAGGGCTACCATAGCCCATAGGTATGCCAAATCTTTGTGTTGAACCTGTTACGCAGTCGGCTCCCCATTCACCAGGAGGTGTTAATAATGTTAATGCCAATAGATCAGTAGCAACGCCTACAAAAATATTCTTACTATGTGCATTTTCTACCCATTTACTATAATCGTGAATACTTCCCCAGTAAGTCGGGTATTGAACCATTGCACCAAAGAAAGTTTCATCTAATTCTATTTTATCAGATTTTCCAATAACGAGCTCAATGCCTTGAGGTGCAGCATTTGTTTTCATAACAGCAACAGAATGAGGGAAAACTCCTTCGTCAACAAAATATTTTACAACATTGTTTTTTTGTTGCTCGCGACTGCGACTGCGAAAGAACATGAGCATCATTTCAGCCGCAGCTGTTGCATCATCTAACATAGAAGCGTTAGAAAGCGGCATTGATGTTAGGCTGCTAACCATAGTTTGATAGTTTAGCAATGCCTCAATACGACCTTGTGAAATTTCAGCTTGGTATGGAGTGTAAGAGGTGTACCAACCTGGGTTTTCAAATATATTGCGAAGGATTACGGAAGGTGTAAATGTATTATAACTTCCCATACCTATAAAGGAGCGGAATAATTTATTCTTACTCATCACATGATGAATGTGATTCAAATATTCGCCTTCGGTCATTCCTTCTGGAAGATTTAATGGATTTTTCAAACGGATAGAATTGGGAACTGTTTTTTCGATAAGTTCATCCAATGAATTGACACCAATGACTTTCAACATTTTTTGTTGTTCGTCTGCGGTTGGTCCGTTGTGTCTTTGTACGAAATCGTCTTTTATTATCATATTGACTATTTATTTTGTTATTTATTACTTTAAGATATTGTTTATCTCTTTTTTTATTTCTGTTAAAGCACTATCAATACCGTCAGGATTTTTACCACCAGCCATTGCTAAAGTAGGTTGCCCTCCGCCACCGCCTTGAATTATTTTACCACCAAATTTCACTAAAGAGGGAGCATTAAACCTATCTGTTAGATTTTCACTTATTGCAACAATCAAATTAGGTTTTCCCTCGAAAATACTTCCAAGAACGATTATTCTGTTGTCATCTTCTCGCAGTTGAAGAGCTATTTGGCGCAATAAATCAGGGGAAAAAGATGTTTTTTTACAGAGAAGATTGATATTATTTAATATCTCAGGATTTTCAACTAACGATTTAGCAAACTCTGTAGCTTGTTGTTTTTCAAAATTTTCGATTTTCTTCTTCAGAATAGAATTATCATCTTGAAGTTTCTGAACAGATTGAATCAAATTTGAAGCATTTAATAAGCTCTTTAGTTGTGAAATAAGTCCTTCTTCTTCGTAAATGATTTTTTCGGCAATTTCTCCAGTAACGGCTTCGATACGACGTATTCCTGCGGCTATTGCACCTTCTGATACTATCTTAAAAAGACCGATATTTCCAGTTGCGGCGGTATGGGTGCCACCACACAGTTCCACAGAATCACCAAATTGAACAACGCGCACGAAGTTTCCATATTTTTCACCAAAAAGTGCTATTGCACCGCGCGCACGAGCTTCATCAATAGGGACGTTATTGAAAATTTGTGCAGGAATATTATTGCGAATCAATGAATTTACAATCTTTTCTACAGCTTTGATCTCTTCTTCGCTAACTTTTGCAAAATGTGAGAAATCGAAACGCAATCTTTCACTTGTTACTAATGAACCTTTCTGTTCAACGTGAGTTCCTAAAACTTTCCTTAAAGCAAAATCAAGAAGATGCGTTGCACTATGATTATTGGCCGTCATTTTTCTTTTCACAACATCTATAGCCGCTGTGAATTGAGAATCAGCTCTTTCGGGAATTTTGTTAGCATGATGAATTGTGAGGTTATTCTCTTTTGTCGTATTGTAGATTTCAATTTTTTCAGAATCATTGTAAATACAACCTACATCTCCAATCTGACCACCTGCTTCAGCATAAAATGGAGTTTTGTCTAAAACTATCTGATAAAAAGTTTTATTTTTAGCTGTAACTTGGCGATATTTTAGGATTTTACACGAACATTCTGTATTTTCATATCCAATAAATTCAGTATTTATGTTAGAAGATAGTTCAACCCAATCACCAGCTGATATAGCTGTGGCAGCGCGTGAGCGAGCTTTTTGCTGTTCTAATCCGTGAGTAAACCCTTCCATATCAACTTGCAACCCTTTTTCAGAAGCCATCAGACAAGTTAAATCTATAGGAAAACCGTATGTATCAAACAATTCAAAAGAAAAATCTCCGTCAATAACTCTATTTTCATTCATTTTAGATACATAATTCTCAAACTTTTGAATACCTGAGTCTAAGGTTTTTAGGAAAGAGGTCTCTTCTTCGCGGATAACATTTTCTATAAGTTGTTTTTGGCGAGTTAATTCTTGATATTGGTGTCCCATCTGTGTTACAAGATCTTTCACAAGATTACAGATAAAAGGTTTATTGAAATTTAAGAAAGTAAATCCATAACGGATTGCGCGGCGAAGAATTCTGCGGATTACGTATCCAGCACCAGTATTAGATGGTAATTGACCATCGGCAATTGCAAATGAAACCGCCCTGAGATGGTCTGCAACAACACGCAATGCAATATCTACTTCACGACTTTCACCGTATTTAACATTTGCATCTTTTGCTATTTTTTGAATGATAGGTTGAAAAATGTCAGTATCATAGTTGGATTTTTTATTTTGAACAGCCATACATAGGCGCTCAAATCCCATTCCAGTGTCAACGTGTTTTGCAGCTAATGGCTGTAATTCTCCATTCGATAATCTATTATACTGCATAAACACAAGGTTCCAAATTTCTATTACTAAAGGGTTATCTTTGTTAACTAATAAAGTTCCTGAAGTTTGGTTTCGTTCACTATCATCACGAAGGTCTATATGGATTTCTGAACAAGGTCCACAAGGACCTGTATCACCCATCTCCCAAAAATTATCTTTTTTGTTACCTTTCAAAATTCTATCCTCAGGAAGATGTTCTTTCCAAAATTCATACGCCTCGTTGTCGAATAATGTACCATCTTTTTCATCACCAGCAAAAACAGTAGCATAAAGACGATTTTTGTCAAGTTTCATAATCTCAGTAAGAAACTCCCAAGCATAAGCTATAGCTTCTTTTTTGAAGTAGTCGCCAAACGACCAATTGCCGAGCATCTCAAACATTGTATGATGGTAAGTATCGCGACCAACTTCCTCTAAATCATTATGTTTACCAGATACTCTCAAACATTTTTGGGAATCAGCAACGCGAGAAAATTCTGTATCTGTATTGCCAAGAAAGATGTCTTTAAATTGATTCATTCCAGCATTTGTAAACATAAGGGTGGGGTCATTTTTAACCACCATTGGTGCTGAATTTACTATATGATGATTTTTAGATTGAAAAAAATCTAAAAAAGCTTTGCGGATTTCATTAGATGTCATATTATTATGTTCTTATTGTGCAAAATTAAATTATGTATTTGAACTGCAATATACTTTTTCTAAAACTAATTCTTCGTTTTCCCAAGTTAAATCTTTAGCTGCTTTCTTACAATTTTCAGTGCATTGTTGTAGTTTTTCAGGGTTCGAGAGTTCTGTAATAGCTTTAGCTATCGCTTCTGGCGAAACTTCTGTGGATACCACGCCAACATTGTATTGCTTCACTATTTTAGCACGCTCTACTAAATTGGAAACCACGAGTGGAGTTTCAGCTTTTATATATTCGAAAATTTTGTTGGGAAGACTAAATCTTAAATTAGGACTTAAATCAGTATCAATTGCCAATCCTATATCTGCTAAAGATGTGTAGTTAAAGAGTGTTTCTGGAGTTTGACGAGGTATAAAAGATATTCTATCATTCAGTTGTAATTCGGATGCTATGGATTTGAGCTTAGGTAAGACTGTACCTTCTCCAACAACAAAAAGGTGGCAGTTTGGAAGAAATTTCATAGAAGTAATGATTTCTTCGCCACCTCTTCCTTCGTTGATACCAGCACCTTGTAAAATCACTACAGTTTTATCTTTAGGCATTCCAAGAGATTCGCGAGTAGCAGTAATATCTGGTTTTGAAGAAATTGGAATGTTTCTTACCAAATAGGGGCGAATGCCATACTCTTTTTCGTATTGTTCAACTATAGATTGGCTCACTGTGATTACTTTTTTTAATTTTGGGAAGCAGAAACGTTCAATACTACTCCAAACTTTGTAGGATATTGGCTTGTTTATTATGGAAAGTTCACCGCAAAAGTATTCATGACTATCATACACAAGTTCTTTTTTTCTTAATCTACTTATCAAAAAATTAGGTAAAAGAGTGTCTAAGTCATTAGGTACTAACAAATCACATCTTTTAAAAAGTAAATAGAAGAAAAGTCTAATTTGATATTCTGCATAAAAAAGGAAGCTACGTCTAAATAGAAGACGTAGGCGTTTTGTTTTATAAGGGCGTTTATCTATAGCTGGTGAATTAGCATAGCATCTTCCTACGAGCGTAACATCGAAACCCTTATTATAGAGGAAACGCGCGACTTTATCAACGCGTGGGTCAGTATAAAGGTCGGTAGTAACAGAAAGGATAACCCGTTTCATTATTCTGTTTCGGCTCTTCCGTGACAATTTTTATATTTTTTGCCGCTTCCGCAAGGACAAGGGTCGTTACGTCCAACTTTTTTCTCAGCACGGAAAGGTTCGTTAGCTGGTTTACCTGGAGCCATTTGTCGTCCACGTCCCATTTCTTGTCGCCCAGTTTGAAGTCTTTTTGCATCCGATTCAGGAAGTTTTGCTTCTTTTAATTCTGTCTCTTCAGCAATAGGGAGTTTTCCAACATTCAGAAATGCAATAATTTCTTCACTAATGCGAACCAAAAGTTGGTCGAACAAGTTGAAAGATTCAAGTTTATAGATTAAAAGAGGATCTTTTTGTTCATAAGAAGCATTTTGTACACTCTCTTTAAGGTCGTCCATTGCACGGAGGTGTTCTTTCCATGCATTGTCAATGACTGCAAGAGTAATACCTTTTTCGAAAGAGAGACCAACCTCGCGACCTTTGGTTTCGTAGCATTTTTTCAAAGGAGCTACAATGTTGATAGTTTTTATACCGTCTGTAAAAGGAATCGCGATATTTTGAAATTTTTCACCATGTTCTAAATAAACGCGCTCAATAACAGGAAAGGCTTGTTCACTTATTTTATTAAGCTTATCTTTATAATGGTCATAAACTATTGGAAATAATTTATCCACCAATGTGCTTTGTCTTTCTTGGAGGAAATAGTTCTCTTCAAAAGGAGATTCGCAGCCAAAAGTTTTAATCATTCCCATCTTAAAACCTTCAAAATCTTTAGTTTCCCACATGTCTGCTACTAAAGTTTCACAAACATCATGAAACATTTGAGAGATGTCAATGGCGAGACGGTCGCCGAATAGAGCATTGCGGCGGCGGCGATAAATAGTAGATCGCTGTTTATTCATCACATCATCGTATTCCAAAAGTCGTTTACGAATACCGAAGTTGTTTTCTTCTACTTTTTTTTGCGCTCTTTCAATGGATTTAGAAATCATACTATGTTGAATAACTTCACCATCTTTATGTCCCATACTATCCATAACTTTCGCTATTCTGTCAGAACCGAATAGTCGCATAAGGTCATCTTCGAGTGAAACGTAGAATTGCGAACTACCAGGGTCTCCTTGACGTCCAGAGCGCCCGCGCAACTGGCGGTCAACTCGGCGTGAGTCGTGGCGCTCGGTACCGATTATCGCTAAACCACCTTTTTCACGAACTTCAGGAGTTAGTTTAATATCTGTACCACGACCAGCCATGTTGGTAGCGATAGTTACAGTACCAGGTCGTCCAGCTTCTGCAACTATATCAGCTTCTCGTTTATGTAACTTAGCATTCAAAACGTTATGTTGAATGTGACGTCGTGTGAGAATATTAGATAATAATTCAGAAATTTCAACAGAAGTGGTACCAACCAAAACAGGTCTGCCTTCATCGTGGAGACGTAAAATTTCGTCAACCACTGCGGCGTATTTCTCACGTTTTGTTTTGTAAACGAGGTCGTCAGCATCTTTTCTAACAACAGGTTTGTTAGTAGGGATAACTACAACATCAAGTTTATATATATTCCAAAATTCTCCAGCTTCAGTTTCGGCTGTACCAGTCATACCTGCCAACTTCTTGTACATTCTGAAATAATTTTGCAAAGTGATTGTGGCATAGGTTTGTGTAGCGGCTTCGACTTTCACATTTTCTTTAGCTTCAATAGCTTGGTGCAGACCGTCAGAATAACGGCGCCCCTCCATAATACGACCTGTCTGTTCATCTACAATTTTTACTTTATTATCAATAATCACATATTCAACATCTCTGTCGAACATAGTATATGCTTTGAGAAGTTGATGAACAGTGTGAATACGGTCTGAGGCTACAGCATAGTTGTTGTAAATTTCTTCTTTTAATGCTAACTTTTCTTCTGGAGTAAGATTCTCTTTTTCTAATTCAGCAATTTGTGCCCCCACATCTGGCATAATGAAAAGTTTTGCTTCGTCGGCGTCTTTACTGATAACATCAATACCTTTATCCATAATATCAACGGTATTGAGTTTTTCTTCGATGACAAAATAAAGTTCATCATCAATGAGGTGCATATTGCGGTTTTGGTCTTGCATAAAGAAAGACTCTGTGCGTTGAAGTACCTGTTTTATTCCAGGCTCGCTCAAAAATTTGATAAGTGCTTTGTTCTTTGGAAGTCCACGGTGTGCACGAAGCAGAAGCATTGCACTTTCGTCTTGAGGTTTAGGATCAGGATTCTCAGCGAGCATTTTTTTAGCTTGTGTCAGTATTTGTGATACGTATGTGCGTTGAGCCTCGTATAATTTTTGTACGATAGGTTTATAAAGGTCAAATGCTTGTTGG
This sequence comes from uncultured Bacteroidota bacterium, assembly GCA_902797625.1. Classification (GTDB taxonomy): domain Bacteria; phylum Bacteroidota; class Bacteroidia; order Bacteroidales; family WCHB1-69; genus F23-D06. Next base: position 9,065 of record CADBTU010000078.1, read on the forward strand.
TCGCCGCGTGGTGTTGGACCAGAAATGATGAGCGGTGTACGAGCATCATCAATCAAGACGGAGTCAACCTCATCTACGATAGCATAGTTGTGAGGACGTTGAACGAGTTCGCCAATGTTACGAGCCATATTATCACGGAGGTAGTCGAAACCAAATTCGTTGTTTGTTCCGTAGGTAATGTCAGCATTGTAAGCACGGCGTCTTTCGTCAGAGTTGGGCTCATATTTATCAATACAATCTACGGTTAAACCAAGAAATTCATACAAAAGTCCCATCCATTCAGAGTCACGTTTTGCAAGGTAGTCGTTCACGGTAACCACGTGAACGCCTTTACCTGAAAGTGCGTTAAGGTAAACAGGAAGAGTAGCAACGAGTGTTTTTCCTTCACCAGTAGCCATCTCAGCAATCTTTCCTTGATGGAGTACTATGCCGCCAATGAGCTGAACATCGTAATGACACATATCCCATTGTATCATATTTCCACCAGCCATCCAACTACTTTGATAAATTGCTTTGTCTCCTTCTATGGTTACACATTCTCGTCTTGCAGCTAAATCTCGATCTTGCTGCGTTGCGGTTACAGTAATTGCCTTGTTTTCCTTAAATCTGCGTGCTGTTTCTTTTATTACTGAGAATGCCTCAGGCAATATCTCGTCAAGAATATCCTGTGTTGTAGAATAAACTTTCTCCTCTAATTTCTCAATTTCTTTATATTTATCCTGTTTTTCGTTTATTGATAAATCATAGTTTTCTTCCAAATATTGACGCAACTCTTTTAATCTATCTTCTTCAATTTTTGTTGCCTCACTTATTTTGTTACGAAATTCTACTGTTTTATGTCTTAAATCATCTATTGAAAGATTCTTTATGTTTTCATAAGCAGCAAGTGTCTTTTTAAGCAATGGCTGAAGTTCTTTCATATCTCTATCAGCCTTTGTACCAAATAGTTTAGTTAAAAAATTTGCCATATTTAAAATGATATTTTTCTTCTAAAATAAACCGCAAATATACAATTTTTAGCGATGAGTTATAAACAGTTTTTTAGATTCCCTAAAAACTATAAACGCAACCCCCTATAGAATTTTTTATTGCACCAGTAACGCTACTTAAAGTGTTATTTTCTTTTTCTAATCTTAATAATCCTAAAAAGGCGAATACTAAGGCCTCCTTATAATCAATAATTTTCTGATCTGGTACAATAATTTGGGTATTAGTGCATTTTTTACGCAGTAGTTGAACTAAGAATTTATTGTGCGTTCCACCACCCGTAAGTAATAGTGTTTTGCACTCATAAGGAACATTTGAACTTATTTTATCTGTAATGTGTTCCAATATTGTTCTCATAACATCTTCTATGCGATGGTTTTTAAGACGAAGTAGCAATAAAGGTTTGATATTTTCCTCAAACCACTCTTTACCTAAAGATTTTGGTGGAGGTAACTTATAGTACGATAAATTGTTAAGTTCATAAAGTAAGCTATCTATAATTTTACCTTGAGTTGCAAGTATTCCATCAGTATCATACTGAAGATTTGCTTTGTTAGCTATGAAGTTAAGAGCCATGTTGCAAGGTGAAATATCGAAGGCAATCCGCTTGTTTCCATCATTGTATGAGATGTTAGAAAAGCCGCCCAAATTAAGACACGCATCATAATTGAAGAAGAGTAATTGGTCGCCAATAGGGACTAACGGTGCGCCCTGTCCACCTAAAGCAACATCTTTAGACCGGAAATCGCAAACTACTGTTATACCTGTTTTTGCAGCTAATACAGCTCCGCTACCAATTTGAGTCGTAAGTCCCCTCTCAGGTTGATGAAAAATTGTGTGCCCGTGAGAGGCAATAAAGTCTATAGGGATTTTATTACTTAGCCAACTATTTATAGAATTTGCAAAAAAAGTACCCAACTCAACATCGAGCAATGCGTAGTCAATAGCTGCCATTTGAGTGGCTGATACGAGTTTTTCTACGATAGTTTTGGGATAGGCAATAGTAATAGCGTCTTCAATATCATAAGTCCAATGGCTATCCTTTTTTACAAATTTGCAAACTGCTAAATCAAGTCCATCGAGGGACGTTCCAGACATAACTCCTAAACCATGCCATTCACATTTCATTTTCCGAGAATACTTGTTAGTTTGTTTAGGTGTAAACTATTAGAACCTTTAATTAGGATCAATGAATTTTCAATGAGGTGTTTTTCGAAATAATCGTTAGCAGAGTTAACATCGCTAAAACTATTGTTTTTTGTAAGTTTTGAAAATTCTTCTCCTACAAAATATGTTTCTAAATCTAACTTTTTGGTGAGCATTAGTATCTCTTTATGCGCAGATTCACTAAGATTTCCTAATTCTTTCATATCGCCCAAAATCGCCACTTTTCGAGGGTGTTTTAACATAGCAATATTATTTATGGCAGCAATCATACTCGTTAAATTAGCATTGTAGTAATCAGAAATTACTGTATTGGTTCCTATTACATTTACTTGTGAACGATGATTTGATGGGATGTACTCAGAAAGTGCTTTGCAGATATATTCGTTGTTAATGTTAAAGAAGTTGCCAACAGTGGCGGCAGCTAAGAAGTTCATAATATTGTAACTTCCTGTAAGATTTGTTTTTAAAATATTATCCTCAATTTTTATTGTAAGGAAAGGATTCATATCAACAATATTTTTTTCAGCATTATCGCCGTAAAAGATCACTTTATCATAATTTAGATTTTCTCGAAGAATACTGTCAGAATTATTGACAAAAAGAGTACCTTTGTTATTGATAACGTGTTGATATAAAGCTTTTTTGGTTTTTATAATATTCTCTTTCGACCCAAAACCTTCTATATGAGCAACTCCTATATTGGTAATCAATCCGAGTGTTGGTTCAGCGATTTTGCAGAGGTCATCAATTTCTCCAACATGGTTGGCACCCATCTCTACAATGGCAACTTCATCATCATTAGAAATAGAGAGTAAAGTGAGAGGAACACCTATGTGATTGTTTAGGTTACCTTTAGTGCAGCAAACTTTGTATTTTGTTGATAACACAGCATTCAATAGTTCTTTTGTTGTTGTTTTTCCATTAGTTCCAGTTATACCAATTATAGGAATGTTTAGTTGTTTGCGATGAAAATTTGCTAATTGTTGAAGTGTTTGAAGCGTGTCTTCAACTATTATAGCGCGGTCGTCTTTCAAATTAGTATTTTCGGTAATGACGTATGCGGCTCCTCGTTTTATTACGTCTTTTGCGAAAATATTTCCATCAAAATTTGCGCCTTTCAAACATACGAACATGCAATTTTGTTCCAAATTTCTACTATCAGTGCAAATTTTCGATGACTGTAAAAATTTTTTGTACAGCTCTTCCATTTCTTCACGATATTTATTGATTTGTATTTTCAATTTCTTTGTATCTGATATTCAAAAGATCTTGTTCTACAGATATTTTATCAATAACTTTCTTCAAGATAATGTCTAATTCGCCATTTTCAGTATAATTTGCAGGACCAATATAATCAGCACGATTTTGTTTGATGATGTTAATGCAGTTTTCCTTAGTACTAATAGGTTTTTCAGGTGTTGGCATAGAGTGAGGGTTATATACAGCGATTGTGGTACCTCCGTAAAGATTTACCATTTTCATAGCAGGAACATCAGTTTCTCCATCACCAATATATATCAGATTTGAGAAAGGCACAGCTTTCATGTTTTCTGGCATAGGTTTGTTGATAGATGAATTATCGTAAGAGTTATATATACCTTTGTTTATTCTGAATAAAAATTGTGTTTTGTTGGTGTAATTTACACCAAGTGCTGGCCAACATGCAATACCGTTTTTATCATATTGAAAGCCAGACGCATATATGGTTTTAAAATGCTTTGCAATAGATGTACCTTTTACAATTTCTCGTAATCCTGATGAAATTATAAAATGCTCTAAATGAAGGTTTTTAGATTTAGCATAACTGTTTATTCTCTCAAAGTAGGTCTCAACGCCGTCAAAAAAAGTTATCTTTCCTCCATATTTCATAAAAGTCTCTTCGCGAATATCTAAATTTTGTTCTTTAGCTTTAATAAGCATAAGGTGCATATAGGCTAATACTTCATCCATATCATGTTTGCGGGCAAGTTCGTTGGCTTCTTTCCAAAACGCTCCCTTGTCCATATTGATATCAGGAATGAAATTATATTCTTGCATATTTCCAGGCGCAAGTGTACCATCAAAATCGTAAGCAATTGCAATGTTTCTATTTTCTGTAATCATTTTATTCTTAGTGCTTTACCTGAATATCTAAGTTTATTTTTTTAACCAACAAAAATACATAAAAAACCGAAGAAATGTAAGAGTTTCGATAAGTAATAACGATGGTTAAAATAGCTAACTTTTAAGACCTAAAAAATCTTATCTTTGCGCTTTGCAAAATAATTTAAATTTATGAAAAAAAAGATTTGTTTTTTGAGTATTATTTTTACGATACTCTTTTCAGTTGCCCGTGCTGATGAGGGCATGTGGTTACCTTATTCGATTAACGGACAGAATTTGGCGGAGATGCAACGACTTGGTTGCAAGCTTACTGCCGAACAGATTTTTAGTTTCAACAAGCCGAGTCTTAAAGATGCTATTGTGCAATTTGGTGGAGGTTGCACTGGTGAACTAATTTCACCAGAGGGACTCTTACTTACAAATCATCATTGTGGTCTTGGTCAAGTGCAAGCCCATTCTTCAGTTGAACACGATTATTTGCAAATAGGTTTCTGGGCAAAAAATAAAAACGAAGAACTTCCTAACGAAGGGCTTACTGTATCTTTTTTATCTTATATTGAAGATGTTACTACAGCAGTTTTGGTCGGAGTAACCGATAAAATGTCGGAAAATGAACGCAATGAAAAAATAGCAGAAAACGCAAAAAAACTTCAAACTGAACATAAAGGAGAACGTGATGTTAGAGTGGAAATTGTTCCGTTTTATCACGGGAATCAGTTTATTTTGTTTGTTTATGATGTATATCGCGATGTACGTCTTGTTGCTTGTCCACCCTGGGGAATTGGTAAATTTGGTGCTGATACCGACAATTGGACATGGCCACGTCATAAAGGTGATTTCTGCATTTTCCGCGTCTATACAGCTCCAGATGGTACACCTGCAAAATACAGTAAAGACAATGTTCCAATGAAATCCAAACATTTTCTCCCAATATCTTTAAAGGGTGTTAAACCTGGTGATTATGCGATGATTCTCGGTTATCCTGGCTCAACAGATCGTTATTCTACATCTGGAATGGTAAAAAATGTAATAGAACAAGAAGGACCTGCTATTATCGCTTGTCGCACAACAAAACTCGACCAATATCGTAAACACATGGATGCAGATCCAGCTGTGTTTATTAAATATGCTTCAAAACAAGCAAGCGTTAGCAATTATTGGAAATATTACATAGGACAAGTTAAGCAACTTCAACGAAACAAAGTGTTTGAAAAACGTTCTGAACAAGAAAAATCTTTTCAAGATTGGGTGAATAAGAATAAAAAACAGGCTGAATATGGAGATGTTTTCAAAGAAATTGATAAATATTGGAATCATCAGAAAAAATATAAAAAAGCTTTGATTTATCACCGTGAAGCTGGTTGGCGTGGCGGCGAGGCTGTTGCTTTTGCCTCTCGTTTTTCTCGTATCAATAATGCCATAAATTCAAAATCAGCAACTAAAGATCAAATTGCAACTCTTGTAAACAATATGAAATCTTCTATTGAGGATTATTTCAAAGATTATGATAAAGAAACTGATAGAGATGTTACCATTGCTCTTCTTAACTTATTTTATAAGGATATTGATGCTTCTCAATTGCCTTTAATAATAAAAAATGTGGGAAATAAAAACCACGGTGATTTTGCAGCTTATGTTAATAATGCTTTTGCAAAATCTATTTTTGTTGATGAAAAAAGAATGCAAATTTGGACCGAAAATCCGAAATCTCTTGATAAAGACCCAATATTTGCCCTGACGAAAGATATTGTGGAATCATATCTAAACCTTGACGAACAAGCTGAAGCTGTAAACGGTAGCCGCGCAGAAAGACTTTACATGAAAGGTCTTATGGAAATGCAAAAAGATCGCAATTTTTATCCTGATGCAAATTTTACAATGCGATTAACATACGGAAGTGTACAAGATTGCAAACCAGCTAATGCTGTTACTTACGATTACAAAACAACATTAGATGGTGTGATGGAGAAATATAAACCAGGCGACTGGGAGTTTGATGTACCAAAGGATTTAATTGAACTTTGGGAAAATCGTAACTATGGTCGTTATGCTGATGAAAATGGCGATTTAGTGGTAAACTTCATAACAACTAACGATATTACTGGAGGTAATTCGGGAAGCCCTGTAATTGATGCTCAAGGAAATCTTATAGGTTTAGCTTTCGATGGCAACTGGGAGGCTATGAGTGGAGATCTTTCTTTTGAAAATCAAGTTCAACGGACGATATGTATGGACGCTCGTTACTTGTTGTTTATTATCGACAAGATGGCAAATGCTCAAAATCTAATGAACGAATTGAAAATTGTTGAATAAAGATATTTCGTTAAATTATAAAAAAAGAGCGAATGCCCGCAAGCACTCGCTCTTTTTTATTGTCCTTCGTAATAGTCGAAACGTAAATGTTTTACAGAAATACCTTTGTTTTGCAATTCTTGAAGAGATTTTATTCCAATTTTAAGGTGATTGAGTGTGAAATTTTCTGTAACTTTTTTATCAGATTGTTCTGTCTTTATTCCGTCAGGAAGCATTGGTTGGTCAGAAACAAGCAATAGAGCTCCAGTTGGAATACGATTGAAAAATCCCACAGAAAATAGTGTTGCAGTTTCCATATCCACGGCTGTGGCACGAATCTCACGAAGGTAGCTTTTGAAATCTTCATCGTGCTCCCAAACTCGTCTATTTGTTGTATAAACTGTTCCAGTCCAATATTCCATCCCAAAATCACATATTGTTGCCGATATAGCTTTCTCAAGGTTAAAAGCTGGTAATGCTGGAACCTCCTCAGGAAAATAATCAAGAGATGTTCCCTCTCCACGAATACCTGCTATAGGCAGTAGATATGTACCTATGCCTATATATGATTTTAGACTTCCACATTTCCCAAGAAATAAAACTGCTTTAGGTTTTATTGCTGTAAGCAAATCCATAATAGTGGCCGCATTGGGACTACCCATCATGAAATTTATTATCGTGATATTGTCGCTCGTTGCGCATTGCATTGCTTTTTCTGCACCATAAATTTTTGCACCTGTCAAAGCAGCAAAGTTGTTTACATAATCTTGAAAATTTGTTAGCAAAATATATTGTCCAAAATTTTCAAGTGGCATTCCAGTGTATCGTGGTAGCCAATTTTTTACTATCTCTTCTTTTGTTTTTAGCATATTCAGTGAATTTTATTTGAGTAATATTTTATTGAGGTCACCTATAGATAATTCAAAGTTTTGTACTGGGTTTCCAATATTGCTTAATAGTGTGAAATTTAATCTTTTAGAGCTGTTTTTTTTGTCATTTATTAAAAATTGTGATATTTCTTTAAGCAAACATTCAGTTATGAGTGTTATTTCAAAGTGTTTTTTTAAGAAAAAAGCAATGTTTTTCCAGTTTTCTTCAGGTAATCCTGCAAGTTTGTATGACAAATAACACTCATAATATAAACCTTGTGCAACAGCTAACCCGTGTGCAATAGGTTTCCCTAATTGTGCATAGTAACTCTCAAAAGCGTGTCCAAGAGTGTGCCCGAAATTTAGAATATGACGAAGATTGATATCTTTGGGGTCTTTCCTAACAATATTTAATTTGTATTCAATACAGGATTTAATCCAAGTTTTATTTAGTGTATCTGTTTTAAAATTTGAGATCTCTAATAATTCTGAAAAAAAATCTTTAGAAAATAGTAGAGCATATTTAACTAACTCTCCTACACCGCTCATAATCTCTTTATTTGGAAGAGTTTTTAGAAATGATAAATCAGGCTCTAAAATAATATCAGGGAAGTAAAATGTTCCTATTGCATTTTTGATGTTTTTGATGTTGATTGCAGTTTTGCCACCAATAGATGCGTCAATCATAGATAGAAGAGTTGTAGGAAAATTAGCAAAATTTAAACCTCTTTTGAAAGTAGAAGCTACAAAACCGCCGATATCGCAAACCATACCGCCCCCAAAATTTACTAAAAAAGTATCTCTGTTGTAATGCTCCTTAGCAAGAAAGTTCCAAATTTCAATAACTGTTTCTATTGATTTTGATGCTTCAACAGCTGGCAAAATATAGGTTCTAACTTCAAAATCATTTCGCAAAAAATCAAAATAATTATGGTAAAGTTTATTCACATTCTCATCGGTAATGATAACAACACGGTGAAAATTGTGATCTAAAAGGTGTTTGCGCAAATACTCAGCTGTAGTCATCTCTTGTTAATCTTCAATTTCTACAGAAACGGATTCTGTTTTTCCTTCTAATGGCGGATTCAGTTTGCAGAGGCGAATTTTTATATCCAAAATATTCGGAAATTCTCTTCTGACAGCTGAGATTATATCACTGGCAACAGTTTCTATAAGATGACGAGGTTGATCCATAATCTGTTTAACTACATTATACACAGATGGATAATTGATAGCATTATTAACATCGTCGCTTTTTATTGCTCTTTCTGCATCGTATGACAAAGAAAGATCTACAGTAAAATATGTGCCGATGGTTTGCTCTTCCTCAAAACAACCATGATAGGCATAAAACTCCATTTTTGAAAGTGAGACAGTAACTTTATTCATATTTTTCCTATTGGGGTTACGGGGGCAAAAATACAAAAACGACAGACAAATTTTGTATCTTTGCGCAAATTTTTAATATGCAGAAGCAACCGTTAGCCGAAATTCTACGTCCGCACTCAATAGAAGAGTATATTGGCCAGGAACACCTTATGGGCGAAGGAGCTGTTTTACGTACAGCGATTGAAAACGGTAATATCCAGTCTATGATTTTTTGGGGTCCTCCAGGGGTGGGAAAAACAACATTAGCTTTGTTGATAGCACAAGCAATTGACGCTGATTTTTTTACTCTGAGCGCGATCAGTAGCGGCGTTAAAGATATTAGGGAAGTTATAGAGAAGGCTAAAAAATCCGAAAAACGTTGTGTTCTGTTTATAGACGAAATACACAGATTCTCAAAATCACAACAAGACTCATTGCTCGGAGCTGTCGAACAAGGAATTGTAACCTTGATAGGTGCTACTACAGAAAATCCATCTTTTGAAGTAATTTCACCACTTCTTTCAAGATGTCAGGTTTATGTCTTAAAGGTACTTTCAAAAGAGAATTTAGAGACATTGTTGAAAACTGCTGTTGATTATCTGCAAAATCATATAGGAAGCAGGATAGAGATAGAAAATACGGAAGCCCTGTTGCGGATTTCTGGAGGAGATGCTCGTAAACTTCTGAATGCAATAGAGTTAGTAACATGGATGACTCCTACTATCGACGGTGTTATCACTCTCAGCCGCGAGCAGATTCTGAAGGTGATTCAACAAAACTTGGCTGTATATGATAAAAATGGTGAGCAACATTACGATATAATCTCAGCTTTTATAAAATCATTACGCGGAAGCGACCCTAACGCTGCGGTGTATTGGATGGCAAGAATGCTCATGGCTGGAGAAGATCCTCTTTTCATAGCCAGACGTATGATTATTCTTGCTTCAGAGGACATCGGAAATGCTAATCCTAATGCTCTACTTCTGGCAAATAATTGTTTCCAAGCTGTTAATGTCATTGGAATGCCTGAAGCAAGAATTGTTCTTTCACAAACTGCAGTATATTTGGCAAGTTCTCCTAAAAGCAATGCATCATATTTAGCGATTGATAATGCTTATGCTCTGATAAAGCAGACAGGAGACCTTCCAGTACCGTTGCACATTCGCAACGCTCCCACAAAACTGATGAAAGAGCTGGGTTACCATAAAGGCTATCAGTATGCCCACGATTTTGAAAATAATTTTGTTCAACAGGAATTTCTTCCTGAGCAAATTTCGGGTGCAAAACTATATGAACCACAGAATAATGCCCGCGAAAATGAACTGAGGCGATATTTGAAAAATTGTTGGAATGATAAGTATAAATATTAAAGTTAAATCTGATATACTTTAGATTTAGTTAGATCCAACATCAAAAAAATGTGTATGTTTGCACAGTCGTAAATCGAACTTAAGAAAAACGTGATAAAACGATGTGGTTTCTCTATTTTCTGTCTAAAATTGATACTTATTATAGTATCTGTTTTGCTTGTGCGCATCTCTTTTGCTCAGGATTACCATTTTTCTCAATTCTATAATAACCCAATTGCCGATAACCCATCGTTAACTGCTGCCTTTGATGGCGTTTTCAGGGCATCTGTTATTGGGCGAACACAATGGCTTTCTGTTACAACCCCCTTTATGACGATTGGCACTGAAATTGATGGTGCGGTTTATAAAAATAGTCGCCGACAAGAACTTTTTGCTTTAGGAATAAGTCTCAATGGAGATAAATCTGGTGATTTATCTTACCAATCGGCACAAGCAAGTTTAACAATGTCTTACATAAAAAATATTGGAAGATATAGTCGTCATAAGATCGGTGTTGGTTTGTGTGGTGGTATTATTAACAACTCTTTAGATTTATCGAAAGGCACTTGGGATAATCAATTTATAGGTGGAATTTTTGATCCTAATATTTCTTCAGGAGAGGTTCTTCTATCTACAAGTAAAATATTTGCTGATTTCGGAATTGGTGTCTTTTGGAGTTTTTTACCAACAAAAGATATGATTTTGAGAGTCTCTGCATCTGCTTTACATATTAATCGACCATTTTATGGTGTGATAGGAAAGGAAGTCCGCCTGCCAATAAGATATTCACTACAACTCTATTCTCAAATAGGCATAACTTCGGCAATTTCAATATATCCAATGCTTTATACTTCGTTCCAAAACAATTATACAGAATCTCTTTTGGGTTGTAATGTAGAATATTTCAAAAAGAAGAATAATTATACTACGCTATACACTTTTGGCGGTGGACTATTTTATCGTTGGAGAGATGCTTTGGTAATCAATACATTTGTAAGTTGTAAGAATCTTAAACTCTCTGTATCTTATGATGTGAATATTTCTCCGTTTGTTGTTGCAACACACGGGCGCGGTGCTTTTGAAATAGCATTGTCTTATATCTTCAAACGAAAAACCATTACAAGAATAGGAAAGGAACCATGCCCGTATGATATTATGTAATAAACAACAAAAAATATTACTCTTTCTTGTTGTATATATCTATTTATCAACGTTATATGCACAAAACTCTTCATTTCCTTTTAAGGATAATGAATTAGACTCATTTTCTATCACAATTAATCCTCTACCTCATGCTATTAATTCTCATTTTTCTGAATTTTCAGGAGTTTTACTCTCTGATAGCTCTTTTTGGTTTACCTCTATGCGTAATGATGCTGATGTAGATCGAGAACATTTCTTCGAAACAAATTGGTATTGTTACATATATAATTCTCAACTGTCAGAAAAATTTTCTTATTCAAATCCGCAAAAATTACCAAATAAAATAAATAATCCTAAATATTTTAATAGCAACTTTTTTATTAGTGATGATGGTAAGCAGTTGTATTTTGCACGATGTCAACGTTTTGAAGATGGAGATTTGAAATGTTCTCTTTGGAAATCAATAAAACAAAAAAATAAGTGGCAAAAACCACAAAAACTCCCCGAACCTATAAATTTAGACAATTTCTCAACACTTCAGCCTTTTTTAGTTGAATACAATGACTATAAAGTCATCTATTTCGTTTCTAATCGACCTGGAGGTTATGGAAACCTTGATATTTGGTATTCCATATATAAAGACGGTGTATTTCAAACTCCTATCAACGTTGGACCTATTATCAATACTGAAGGAAACGAAGTAACTCCTTATTATAACTCTTCATTAGAAACTCTGTTTTTCAGTACAGATGAGCGCAAAGGTTTTGGTGATTATGATATATGGTATAGTAAAGGAGCACTTTCGCGGTGGCAACCACCAGAACTTCTGAGTAAACCTTTTAACTCTGAATACAACGATATATATTTTGTTCTTAATAATGACAATAATAGTGGTTATCTTTCGTCTAATAGGCTCTATTATAATATGATAGAAGATACTTGTTGCAACGATATATACTATTTCAATTGGAATAAAATAGAGAGGGATACAATAAAAATAGAAAAAGATTCTACATTATCTAAAAGAATATCATCAATACTACCTATAACTCTATATTTTCAAAATGATACACCAGACCCTAAGTCTTATTTCGATACAACTGTATCTGATTATCTTGAGTTATATAATTTATATATGTCTGATATTCAGCAGTATATTAGGATGTCGGGAGAAGGATTGAATGGCGAGGAACAACGAGAAGCAATGTATTCAGTATCTGCATTCATGCGCGATTCTGTGCAAACAGGATATGATAGATTGATGCTTTTAGTAGAATATCTTGTAGATGCTGTGGACAAAGGATATTCTGTATCGTTAAAAGTGCAAGGATTTGCAAGTCCGTTGCATAACGAACAGTATAATAAGCTCTTATCAAAACGTAGAATAATTAGTTTGTTGAATTTTTTAAAAAAGATTGAAAATGAAAAATTAAAACCATATTTAGAAGATAAAAAGAAGGGATTAGAAATAGAAATTCTACCAGAAGGAGCCGTAAAACACACTTTTGAAACAGATAAAATACGTGAAACTGTTTTTGGGTTGCGTGCTGCAAAGGATAGGAAAATTGTGATCAGCGAATAATCATCTTATGATACATAATAAAAAATCCTTAATTTTGCACTCGTAAATTTCAACATAAAAAAGTTATACTTATAAATTTTAACAAATAAAAATTAGTTATCAATATTATGAATCAATTGGGTTTTTGGCTTTTTTTGGGTATTAGTGTGTTTTCCGCAACATTTTGTTATACCGTTAAGATAATAATGGAAACAAAGTCTAAGATTGCAGCACTAAGAAGTAGTAAAAGCAGTCAATCTACAATTTTACCACTTCGTCTTCAGGCTTATGAACGAATGGCACTCTTTTTAGAACGTATTGATCCAAACCAACTTGTAATGCGTATTCATACTTCGGGATTAACAGTTTCGCAAGAGCAAAATTTACTTTTAACTGCAATAAGAAGCGAATTTGAGCATAATCTTTCACAACAAATATATATTTCTGACTCGGTTTGGCAAAATGTTTGTGACGCCAAAGCTGATATAGAGGCGATTATAAATACAGTTGCTGGAGATTTTGATAAAGATTCTGATAGTCGGGAATATGCCGAGATGATATTGGCGGTAGCTTCTAAAAAACCAATTGTAGAGTTGGCAATACAAATCTTGAAATCCGATATGCAAAAATGGGCTTATTGAGGTGTAATTTTAAGTTTTTTTTATCTTTGCACCGATTTTATAATAATTTTTTTCAAAAAATATAAAAAACATTATGAACAACGCTAATTTTGAATTCAGAGAACCTAAAAATGAACCCGTTTTCTCTTATGCTCCTGGAACTCCTGAAAGAGCATTATTGCAGAAAGAGTTAGAAAAACAATATAATCAAGAAATAGAAATACCTCTTATTATAGGCGGAAAAGAGATTAAAACTGGAGATATGGGACAAGTTGTTATGCCAACTCAACATAATCATGTTTTGGCAAAGTACCATAAAGCCGGGAAAAAAGAGGTTCAAATGGCTATAGATGCAGCAATGGAGGCCAAAAAAGATTGGGAAAATACTCCTTGGATTCAGCGTGCTTCTATAATGATGAAGATTGGTGAATTAATGGCTACAAAATATCGCTACGTTGTAAATGCGGCTTCTATGCTCGGACAAGGTAAAAATCCTTATCAAGCTGAAATAGATTGCCCTTGTGAAGCTATTGATTTTCTTCGTTTTAACACTTATTTCGCATCAAAAATTTATAACGAACAACCAATTTCCGATCATACTACTCTTAACCGTTGCGAGTACCGTCCGTTAGAAGGTTTTGTTTATGCGATTACACCTTTCAATTTTACTTCTATAGCTTTAAACTTAAATATTTCACCAGTTTTGATGGGTAATGTTACAATCTGGAAACCATCGACAACATCAATTCTTTCTAATTATTATTTGATGAAAATATTCCAAGAAGCAGGTTTGCCAGATGGAGTTATCAATTTCCTTCCAGGTCAAGGCTCTGTAATTAGTGATGTGGCTTTTAAATCTCCAGATTTGGCAGGTATTCATTTTACAGGAAGTACCTCAACATTCAAAAACTTTTGGCGCCTCATAGGTGAAAATATAGATATATACAAAACTTATCCAAAGATAGTTGGTGAAACTGGAGGTAAAGATTTTATCTTTGCGCACCATACAGCAGATGCGCGCGAACTTGCTGTTGCTATTCTCAGAGGAGCTTTCGAATATCAAGGTCAGAAATGTTCTGCTGCTTCAAGAGCATATATTCCTGAATCTCTTTGGGAACCAACTTTTAAACATATTAAAGATATGATGAAAACAGTGAAGATGGGCGACGTGCGCGACTTTTCTAATTTTATCAACGCTGTTATAGATGAAGCATCTTTTGATAATATCGCAGGGTATATTGAACGTGCTAAGGTTTCTAATGATGCTGAAATAGTGCTTGGTGGACACTATGATAAATCTGAAGGTTATTTTGTAGAACCTACTATCATTTTGGCTAAAACCAAAGATTATGAATCAATATGTGAAGAAATTTTTGGACCAGTAATTACAGTTTATGTATATGAAGATTCAAAATTTGAAGAAATGTTGCGTGTTTGCGACCAAACGTCTCCTTATGCGCTTACAGGTTCAATTTTTGCGCGCGACCGTTACGCTATTGAACTCGCAGAGAATGTACTACGCTATTCTGCTGGTAACTTCTATATCAATGATAAACCAACAGGTGCAGTCGTTGGAAACCAACCATTTGGTGGTGCACGCGCTTCGGGAACTAATGATAAAGCAGGTAGTGCTTTAAACCTATATCGATGGATTAGCCCTCGTGCTATAAAAGAAACTTTTGTTCCAGCAACAGATTATGGATACCCTTTCTTGGGATAACACATGATATTTGAATACAAAAAATCCCCAAAATCATTGTTTTGGGGATTTTTTATTGTATTATTCACAGCATCTCTCGTATTTCAATCAATCTTCGCCTTATGTTTTGAAGGGTATTTACAATGGTAGCAGTCTCAATCTCTTTTATTAGATTATCTTTCATTGCATTTTTGGCGCCCTGTAAAGTAAAACCTTTTGTTTTTGTAAGGTATAATATGGTTTTTAATAGTGAAATGTCATTTTTTGAATAAAACCGATCTCCTTTTTTATTTTTTCTGGGTTTTATACTGTTGAACTCCTTTTCCCAAAAGCGCAGAGTGGAAGCAGGAAGTTCTAACATCGAAGAAACTTCCCCAATGCTGTACCACAATTTTTCATCTTGTACACTTTTGAAACCCATCTGATGTAAAACTTAGTCTTCAAAATTTCCCGCACGACGTTGGTCGCGTTCTTTTATTGATTCGCGTTTGTCGAACATTTTTTTACCCTTGGCAAGTGATATATCAAGTTTTGCATATCCGTTATCGTTTATCCAGAGTAGGGTAGGAATAATCGTAAAACCTCGCTCGTTTAGTTTAGTCATAAGTTTCCTCATCTCTTTTCTGTGAAGCAACAACTTGCGGTCGCGTTTAGGGGTATGGTTGTTGTAGCTTCCTTGTGCATATTCGCTAATGTGCATATTGTGAACCCACAACTCGTTATTAACAAAAGAACAATAAGCATCGGTTATATTGGCGCGGCCAGACCTAATTGATTTGATTTCGGTACCAGTGAGTACAATTCCAGCTGTAAATGAGGTCTGAAGGTAGTATAAAAATTCTGCCTTCCTGTTTTTTATTCCAATTTGTGTGTCTTGTCTTCTCTTTCCCATGTCTAAATTAGATAACGCGCAAAAATACAAAATCTATCGCTATTTGCAAAAATGAGAAAAATATTTGAAGAGATTTTAGTTAATTATTTCTTTCAAGATTCTTAAAAAAATGATAGTTACAACTACAGCAGCATAATTATTTTCAAGAAAATAACATAATTATCTATATTAGATTGCTATTTCCAAGAAAATGTATTGATAATGTGCATTCCGTCTTCTTTAAGGTATTCAATAACTGGTTGCAAGGAATCGTTATTCGGGGCACCATCAAAATATAACGAAGCTCGCAAGAAATTGTTTGCGCTATCTGTGAGCCAAAATTGAAACGGAGTAGCTACACTTTTTCCGAATATTTCGTAGGTTTGCCCCCAAAGATTTGCAGTAGTATCTCTGACTATTGAATATTGTACATCTTCAGCTTTTTGATAATGAAACTTAACCATCTTATCCTCAGAAATCAATAATCTCCTCAAACTATCTGCGTTTTTGATTTTAAAATAAGTAAATTTGAATGCTGCATTCAAATTCGGGTAGTCAATGTTAATCCACACAGAATTGTCTTTTTGAGGTAGTATCTCAATAGTAGAATAAATAGATTTTTCGAATGAAAATGGTAATGTAGTATCTAAAGCAGAATATTGATGCTCAGGAAGTTCAATACGAAAATATCCGATGGGTTTAGGTTCTGACACATGCTTATGACCGCAAGAAGCCGAGAAAATAGAAAACATCAAAGATAACGAAAGTATCAAATATATTTTAACTCTGATAGAAGAACAGAAATTGAGCATTGCTTGAGACTTAAAGATAACTTTTGAGGTTTTTATTTTTACCATTGTGTCTCAAACGCTTTAATGCACGCTCTTTTATTTGGCGCACACGCTCGCGCGAAAGCCCTAATTCGTCTCCTATTTCATCAAGTGTATATTCGTGAGATGTACCAATTCCGAAAAATAATTTCAAAACTTCGCACTCATTTTCTGGTAAAGTTTTTAACAAATCACTAATCTCCGTTGATAACGATTCGTGCATTAGGTTTGTGTCTGTTTTTTCATCAGCATCGTGAACAAAAACATCCACAAAACGAGTCTCTTCATTTGGGGCAATAGGAGAATCAATAGATTGAGGATGATTGTTCATTTTCATAATCTCAGCTACCTTATAAACAGGCATATCAATAGCCTCTGCAATTTCTTCGGTAGTTGGGAGCCTGTTTAACGTTTGTTCCAATCGTGAAGTCTCTTTCTTAATTTTGTTGATTACACCTACTTGGTTAAGAGGAAGACGCACAATTCGAGATTGATCTGCGATAGCTTGTAATATGGCTTGACGAATCCACCATACGGCGTAGGATATAAATTTAAAACCACGTGTTTCGTCAAATCGCTGTGCGGCTTTTATGAGTCCTAAGTTGCCCTCATTGATAAGGTCTTGTAGTCCAATTCCTTGATTTTGATATTGTTTAGCAACAGAAACCACAAAACGTAAGTTTGTTGTTACCAATTTGTTGAGAGCGTTTTCGTCTCCAGCTTTTATCCTTCTTGCTAACTCAACTTCTTCCTCTGCGCTAATCATTTGAACTTTACTAATGTCGGATAAAAATCGCTCTAATGATGCAGAATCGCGGTTGGTTATCGATTTTGAAATTTTAAGTTGTCTCATTTATAAATTTCCCCCTATATGTAATGAACTTGTTAATTCTATGATTTATTCTTTGTCAGCAAAAAGAATGCTTAATACAAACTTACTGCTTTTCTATTTTCTCTGTTGTACCTTTATTGTTTAATAAAGTTACATTTTTTAATATTTTTTCTTTATTTCTGATAATTTCAACTTTTACGCGGTCGCCAGGAGATTTAGTTTTAAGCACACCACGGACATCTGGAATGTTATTGGTAGGTGTGTTGTTAATATGAGTGATAACGTCTCCAACTTGAAATCCGTTTTGAGCAGCAGCTCCATTTTCATCAATTTCCGCAACATAAATGCCAGTTGCATTAGGAAGATTAAGTTCTTTTGCTGTAGTCGCATTTAGTTCTATAATTGAAACCCCTAAGAAAGCTTGTTGTGTAGCACCAAAATGTTGTAAGTCGTAGCATATTTTACTAACAATATTTGATGGAATTGCAAATGAATATCCAGTATAATACCCATTTCCTGAAGCGATAGCAGTGTTGATTCCAACTAATTGTCCTGCGGCGTTTACTAATGCACCACCACTATTTCCAGAGTTTACAGCAGCGTCAGTTTGCAAATATACCTCATCAGAAAAAGTGTTACGGCCAGTGTTAAGTTGCCGTGCTTTTGCGCTAATAATTCCAGCTGTTACTGTAGAATTTAGTCCCATAGGATTGCCAATAGCTAAAACCCATTCGCCAATACGCACTGAATCGGAGTTGGCAAAAGTAAGATAAGGCAATTTGCGTTCATTAATTTTTAATAATGCAAGGTCTGAAGCAGGATCCGTTCCTATAATCTCACCTTCATATTCTCGTTTATCATTCAATGTTATAGTTACTTTTGCAGCATCTTCCACAACGTGATTATTAGTTACTATGTAGCCATCCTGCGAAATTATTACACCAGAACCTGCCGCTTGAACAGGATAAGTGCTCGGTGCTGAACCGAAAAAATGTTCCCAAATAGTGCCACCAAAAAAATCATCCCAAACTGAATTCTTTTGGGTGAATTCTGTTTTAATGTACACAACCGAGTTTACAGAAGATTCCGCTGCGTTTGTCAAATCTACATATCTCGAATTATTTGTATTTTTAACTTCAGGTTGAGCACAACTAACGTTTAATCCAGAAATTGCTATCAAAATAGTGAATAATAGCAAATTAGGTGTTTTTCTTAATTCCATATCCATAGTTTTTTTGTTTTTACTCTTTAATTTTATTCATCGTTAACGACCAAACAAAAAAAAAATTGTATAGATGTAAAAATTATTATAAAAAAAATGTATTTTTGCCGCCCTAAAAAATTACAAACTAAACAATATAAAATATGTACGCAATAGTAGAAATAGCCGGGCAACAATTCAAGGTTGAAAAAGACCGCAGAGTCTATGTTCAACGCCTTAAGGCTGAAGAAGGTGCGCAAGTCACATTTGACCGCGTGATGTTAGTTGATAATGACGGTTCTGTAAAAGTGGGAACTCCAACTGTTTCTGGGGCTTCAGTAACCGCTACCGTTCTACAACATCTTAAAGGCGATAAAGTGCTCGTCTTCAAGAAAAAAAGAAGAAAAGGTTACCAAAAACTTAATGGTCATCGCCAATGTCTAACTTCTATAAAAATAGACAGTATAACCATCTAAATGTTATTATTAACGATTAAAATTTAAATTTATGGCTCATAAAAAAGGTGTCGGTAGTTCACAGAACGGCCGCGAATCTGCAAGTAAACGATTAGGTTTAAAAATTTTTGGCGGTCAGTTTGCCAAAGCTGGTAATATCATAGTTCGCCAAAGAGGTACCGTTCATAACCCTGGTAAAAACGTAGGAATGGGTAAAGACCATACCCTCTATGCGTTAGTTGACGGTACTGTTGAGTTTAGAAAAACTTATAAGAACAGATCTTTTGTGTCTGTTGTACCTGTACAAGAATAATATTTCACTCCTACCTTTGTAGGGGTGTAAGACAAAAATTAGATTTTACTATATTTGTAGAATCTAATTTTTTTAGCAATAATTTATTTATATTTTCGTTGTTATAATTAAAAAGTATATTTTCACCACTAATGTTTAAAACACGTAAATATGGTTCCATACTGATGCTCATAATTTTGAGCATCTCTTACGTGTGCCTTACGTTAGACGCTTACTGCGAATCAAGTGATGCTATAGTACAGTGTCAATCTGTGTCAGATTCCCTTATGGTAGATGATATAGATTTTGACTGTGTTGATGGTCTTATTTCTCCTATAATGAGACACAATGTTAATTGTGAATGTTTTAGAATATGCCCCACTGAATCTATAGCCTCGGATTACGTAAAAGCAAAGATGTCTGATGAACTTAAACTTGGTTTAGTGAGGAGATATTTACCTCAAGATGATAATTCTTCATGGGTGAATAGTGTCTTCATGTTTCCTATAAAAATTAAAAATAATGGTATTGACTTAAAAACAAGTCTTGCCGTTATTTTTTTTGTATAGCACATAAAAAAATAATAAAAAGTAAAATTAGTAAGATGCTTCAATGTCTCCTTGGCATCACTAATAATGTAAAGAAGGAGACGAAATTAAAAAAATCAAACAATATGAAAAAGCAATTTTTTTTGGTACTGTTAGCAATTTTAACAGTAGGATTGTTTGCTTCGTGCAACAAGATTTTCTTCCCAGAGGCTGATGAATTACCCGCTAATGCAAAACAATTCATCAACCAACATTTCCCAAATAGTAATATTCTCTATTTTGAGAAAGATGGTGCTACTTACGACGTGAAACTTTCAGGTAACGTTGAACTTGAATTTGATCTTAATGGCAATTGGACAGAAGTTGATTGTAATAATAACGCGGTTCCATCTGCTATAGTACCTGCAGAAATTATTGAATTTGTTTTAATAAATCACCCTAATAATTTTATTGTCAAAATTTCTCGTCATAATCAACATTATGAAATTGAACTTAATAATGATCTTGATTTACAATTCAATTTAGGCAATAATAATGGCGGAAACAACGGAGGAAATAATGGAGGCAATACTCAAGTTGTTTTACCAGAAACAGCTCAACAATTTATTAGCCAATATTTTTCTGATGCCACTATTGTAAATGTTGAATTAGACGATTTTACCTATGAAGTTCTTCTCTCTAATGGTGTTGAACTTGATTTTGATATGAATGGCAATTGGCGTGAAGTGGATTGCAATACTTTCGCAGTTCCTCAAGGTATTGTGCCAGCTAATATCGCTAACTTTATTTCTGTTAGTTATCCTAATAACTTCATTGTAAAAATTGAAGTGAAAAATCAAAAATATGAGATTGAACTCAATAATCACCTTGATCTCGTTTTTGATATGAATGGTAATTTTCTATATATTGATTAAAAAATTTTAAACATTTATCGTAAAATAGTATCAAGCTATGCTTTGTAACTAAAAAAATACGTAAAAATGAAAAAAGTATTGATTTTAATTTTAGCTTTATTTACAGTTAATGTTTTTGCTTCTTGCGATAGACCAGTTACTTTTAGTGATCTTCCATCAAAAGCTCAGCAATTTATCAATCAACATTTTAATGGCATTGAAGTGATTTCTGTAGTTGCTGATGATGGTCATTACGAAGTATATCTATCAGATGGTACAGAATTAGAATTTGATCGTAAGGGAGAATGGAGAGATGTTGACTGTAAAAGAAAAGCCGTTCCTGCCGCTATAATACCTACAAATATTACCAACTACGTTAAAAGTAAGTTCCCAAGCAATTTTATTGTTAGAATAGAAAAGAAACATGTTGGTTATGAGGTAGAATTAGATAATGATTTAGATTTGAGGTTTGATAAAAACGGAAACTTCCAGAACGTTGATTAGCGTTTTTATTTAACATTATTTTTTTGACTAATAAAAAAGGCAACCATGACAGTTGCCTTTTTTATTAGTCAAAAAAATTATTTCGCTTCAATATTTTTACCACAATCTTTAACGATCATACGATACCAGCTGTCTGGCCATTTTGGATGTTCAGGAGAAACAACCTGAGGTTTCTCTGTTCCGTTTGTGATAAATTTTCCATTTTCTTCTTTCTTTACATTTCCATCATGATATTTAACAAGTAGATATTCAAAAAGTTGATTCCACTCTCGACAAACATCTTTGGAAGCTTGTTTTACATATTTATTTAATTCTTTGCGAGCAGCATCAGGATTAGAGTTACATAAATCTTTCATTTTATCAGACATTTTCTCTATGTCGTTAACAAACTTACCTTCCCATTGATTTTGTTTAACATTTACATGCTTTATCATATCACAATAGCGAGTATAAACATAGTTACTAACTTTTGTAAAAATCCAGAATGCAGCTGTAGGAGAATATTCAACCATAGAACCATTTCCTTCGGCAAATTCGTGAGGGATTTCAGTGATACCGCAAAACATTGGAACGAAGCAATTGGAACCTGCATCGTCAACGCCAAACCAATAAATGCCACCAAAATGATCAGGAAGCCAATTTCTACATTGAGCAACAAATACGAAGCCTGTTTGTTGGGTTGCGGTGGCGCGCTCATGAATATAATTTTTTCCATCAACGCTCCAAGTCATAGGTCTCCAACGGTAGGGACAAGCATACGGACCAGCACCAAGATCTTTTGTCATATCCATAGAAGTTCCTTCGTAATGATCGCGCATCATTCGCATCATAAATTGGGCGTCAATTATGTTTTTATTAGCGGGTTTAATCCATAAAGGAAACCTATTCTTAAGATTGTCGCCTCGCGCATAATCTTCATATTTAGCAACTTCACCACTATTACAATGATTAAAGAAAGCCCATACGCGAGCTTCGCAGAAGCGAGCACCATCAAAAGTTATTGGATTATAGGTGTCGCAGAAACTAAATTGTGCATCAGGAGCATCTTTTGGATATAAACCTTTAAGTTTTGCAAAAGAAATCACATCGTGAGAATAAATTGTCTCTACGCTTGGAAGAAATATTTTATCTAATTCTTTATTAGTGATAGATTTTTTGCCATCGCGAAGAGGGAAAGTTGTTATTCTTGACTGATTTGCGTGCCCAGAAATGTATCCATCTGGGATGCGGCGCGCTACCCAAACAGCACCATTACTCCATCCTTTTACTATCTTACCTTTAGCATCAACCATCTTCTCACCTTTGCCAATGAGATCCATTACCCAAGCTTCGTTAGGATCAACGATAGAAAAAGACTCGCCACCACTGGCGTATCCGTATGCATCAAGAAGCTCAGACATAACTTTTATAGCTTCGCGAGCATTCTTTGCACGTTGTAGAGTAATGTAAATTAGGGAACCATAATCTATAATACCTTGTCCTTGCTCTAAAATTTCAATTCCACCATAAGTGGTTTCGCCAATTGCAAGCTGAAATTCGTTCATATTGCCTACAACAGAATAGGTGTGTGCCACCTGTGGAATCTGTCCGAGTTTTTTTCCTGTATCCCATTCTATCACATCTAACATTGTGCCTGCTGGATAATTCTGCGACGGACGATAATACAACTCTCCATAAAGTTGGTGAGAATCAGCAGCATAAGTTAAAAAACACGAACCATCTTTACTTGCGCCTTTTGTTACTATGTAGTTGGTGCAAGCTAATACTGAATTTAATGTCAAAAGACAGCAAATCAGCGTTAAAAAAAATGTCTTTTTCATAAATATTGATTTTTTAGTATTGGTTTCTAATTAATGTTTCCAAGTTATATCTTTTTTGATAACAGCAGCTGGATTTCCTACTAATATTGCATTTTTGTCAGAATATTTAGAGCATAATATCGAACCGGCACCAACAACGCACTCATCAGGTATTTCACATCCTTTTAGAATCAAACATCTACAACCTATCCAAACGCGATTACCAATAATAATAGGTTTGTTTGTGTTAATTTTTACACATTCGTTATTGTAAATTGGGTGTTCATCAGTGTCTGTGATTAAATTTTCCCAACTCACTAAGCAATCTTTTCCAAAAGCAATCTTTTCGGCACAAATAATTGTACTCTCAGCCGTAATGTTAAAATTTTCGCCTAAATGTAACTCTCCACGTATTGATAATTTTGAACCATGTCCAATAGTAGTTTTTCCATAAAAAAATATATCTCCGCTAACTTGCCAGATTCCTCTATTACGTTTTCTGTCATAGTGTCCAACATCTCCAAAACCAATTCGAATCATAGCTGTGCTAATATTTTCTGGAAGATGAACGCGACCGCCTAACTCTCGAATATATGTTTTTTTAGAAATAAAAACAGGTAACTTGATTGCTATTTTCATTGGAAAATAATGAAAATTGAAACGCAAAGTTTTAGGAATAGAACATAATATGTTAAAAAAATTGTATAATTTCATCTCAAGAATCGTTTCTTGTTTGAGTTAATTTTGTTATCTTAACAGATAATTTGAATGCAAAAATACATTTTTTTGGTGATGTACATTCAGATTGAAAGCAGGATGTTATTTTTCAATCAGTAGAACGGTTATTGCGATTTAATTAAAATTATTCTCTTTGCAATAGAAGAGTAAGACATGTCATATTCTCTTGAAATAAAAATGCGATGCTTTTCTTAAAACTTGCTACGCACTAACATCGCAAACCGTATTTACAAATACCTTTTACCCTGTTGCGATGCCAGAACCGTGTCAATGCCTGCGCGTAACCACAGGCTGTAAAATTCGTAAAAAATTATGACTGATAAAGATAAATTCAAAAATATCTTAATATTATCTCTTCTTTTTGTTGCAGGTTTTAATTTTGTGAGTTGCAACAAAGAAAATATAACCTTGAAAAATACCACCTTTGACGGTAACCCTCATTTTTTTTTGAGATAGAAAAGCAACTTTTGTCATCGGGTTTGGAAAAAAATAGCGACGGAATATTATCCTTTACAGATGCAAATCATTTCAAAGATGTGTTGGAAATTTTGGAGATGCAGGCGCAAATTATAAAGTAAAGACAGACAAAATTTGAATATGTCTGTTGGACACAGGATTCAGGGCAACGCTTTGATGTTGTGGTTGGGCTACCAGTTTAGGTAGAAAGGAGAAAACCAACCATCATATATTTTATGATATACGGTTACAGTTTAATTTTTGTATCTTCGCGCCAAAATATTCAGATATGCGTAAACTTTTGTTAGTTGTTTTGTTATTGGCTTGCACTTTCTTCGCATGTGATACATATAACCATCCGAGCATACCTTATAGAAAAGTTGATTTTACCATATATCCTAACGACGTGATGTATTATAATTTGAATACTTACGGTGGGTATGAGTATTTTACGGGCGGGGTTAACGGTATAGTTGTATATAGGTTGGACGAATGGACTTTCCATGCCTATGACCGTGCTTGTTCCTACGATTGGGAAGATAAAGCTTCGTGGATAAAAGTGCATCCTAATGGAATAATGTTAATAGATTCTTTATGTGGTTCTGTTTTTAATATACTTGATGGGAATGTTATATCAGGACCAGCAAAATGGCCTCTAAGGAAATATAATGTTCGTTATGATGGTATGAGTTTAAGAATCTATGGATAAAAAAAACGTGCCAATCGGCACGTTTTTTTCTTAATCTATATCTGGGATTTCAGGTAAGTCTTGTTGCGGTTTTTCAGGGTTATGTTGCTTGTTACTTCTGTGATTGCCATTATGCTTACCATGAGTTGGTCGATGCCCCTCATTTTTAGGTGTACCACTCTGACGAGCAGGACGGTTGCCATTTTGTCCCTTATTTTCCTCAGCGTTTTCAGGCTTTGGTAATAAAGCTTTGTGCGAAAGTCTGAATTTACCAGTCTTTTCATCAATTTCAATCAATTTTACTTTAATTTTGTCACCTACATTCAAGACATCTTCAACGTTATCAATACGTCTGTAAGCTATTTCAGAAACGTGAAGTAAACCATCTGTGCCAGGAAGGAACTCTACAAAAGCACCGAAAGCAGTAATTGTTTTAATAGTACCTTCGTAAACTTCACCCACTTCAGGGATTGTAGTAATTGCTTTAATTCTTGCAACGGCAGCATTGATATTGTCAACATTTGGAGCAGCAATATCGATAACTCCAAAATCACCTACCTCTTCAATATTGATAATAGTGTTAGTTTCGCGTTGCATTTCTTGTATAATTTTGCCACCAGGTCCGATAACAGCTCCAATAAATTCGCGTGGAATTTGCATTTGAACTATGCGAGGAACAAATGGACGGTAATCTTCGCGTGGAGCAGGCATCGCTTCCTTAATTTTATTTAAAATAAACATTCTGCCTCTGTGAGCTTGTGCTAAGGCTTCTGCCATAACTTCTGATGATAGACCGTTAATCTTAATGTCCATTTGACATGCTGTAATACCATCTTCGGTACCACAAACTTTGAAATCCATATCTCCCAGGTGGTCTTCGTCTCCTAATATATCCGACAATATGGCATATCTTCCAGTTTTTTCGTCGGTTATCAATCCCATAGCAATACCAGATACAGGTTTTTTCATCTTTACGCCGCAATCTAATAAAGCTAAAGTACCAGCGCAAACAGTAGCCATTGAAGAACTTCCGTTGGATTCAAGAATATCAGATACCAAGCGAACAGTATAAGGGAATGTAGGATCATCGAACGGGATCATTGGTTTAAGTGCTCTATTCGCTAGATTTCCGTGTCCAACCTCGCGACGCGAAGTGCTTCCAATACGCTTAACTTCACCTACACTATAAGGAGGGAAATTATAGTGCAACATAAAACGATTTGAACCTTCAACTACAGCCCCATCAATAGTCTGTTCGTCAAGTTTTGTACCAAGAGTACAAGTTGTAAGAGATTGAGTTTCACCGCGTGTGAAAATTGCTGAGCCATGAGCTGATGGTAAATATCCTGTCTCAATCCATATAGGCCTGATATCTTCTGTGTGGCGTCCATCAAGCCTGATTCTTTCGTCAAGAATCATATTTCTCATTGCATGATAAAGAATATCGTCATAATAACGCTTCATCATTACACTCTTCTCTTCACGTTCTTCTTCTGGTAGGGTTTCTGCAAAATCTGTATATATTTGATCAAAATCTTCATTTCGAGCTTGTTTTCCTTTGAAAGATTTAGCTACAGCATATACTTTATCGTAAAGCTCAGCCTGCATACGTTCGCGGATAGCTTCATCGTCGGTTTCATGACAATATTCTCTTTTAGGATTTGCGGAAGCAACTTGAGCTGCTAAATCTAATTGTGCTTGACACTGAACCTTTATTGCATCTTTCGCGAAATTTAAAGCAGCAACCATGTCTTCTTCCGAAATCTCTTTCATTTCGCCCTCAACCATCATAATATTGTCCATAGACGCTGCAACAATCATGTCTATATCAGAGTTTTCCATTTGTTCAACGGTTGGGTTGACAACTAATTTTCCATCAATGCGACCGACTCTAACTTCTGATATAGGGCATTCAAATGGAATATTAGAAACAGCTATTGCTGATGATGCTGCCAAACAAGCTAAAGCATCAGGAAGATTGTTTTTGTCGCCTGAAATCAATGTTACAACTACTTGAGTTTCAGCGTGGAAGTTCTTAGGAAATAGTGGGCGTATAGCTCTGTCAACTAAACGTGCAATTAAAATTTCATATTCTGAAGGACGCGCCTCTCTTTTGAAAAATCCGCCAGGAAAACGTCCAACAGCTGCATATTTTTCTTGATATTCCACCTGTAATGGCATAAAATCTGTACCCTCAACAGCATCCTTTTTACAACAAACAGTAGCCAATAACATAGTGTTTCCCATTGTAACAACAGCAGAGCCATCAGCCTGTTTTGCCAACTTTCCAGTCTCTATGGTTACCATACGACCGTCTCCAATGTCGAAAGTTGTTCTAACTCCTAAATTCATAATTAGTAAATTCTTTTGTTATTAATAATTTTTTAACCGCAAATTATGCTAACCATATAGCATAATCTCTTATTTGATGAAAATTAAACTATGCACCAAAATAAGGCGGCAAAGGTACAATTTTTATTTTTATTCTCATTGCATTATTTTTCTAATAGTGAGTTATGATTTAAATAAAACGATATTGTGTGTTGTTAGTGCTCTCTTTAATGCTTTTTTCTTTTTGTTTACACCATAATATTATATATACAATTAAAAATATTAGATTACACAATTAGTTATATATACAGGAATGATCCAATGTGAATTCGCAATATGTAAATCAGATTGATTTACATACGTCTATTCGTTGAACGATTAAAGTTCTTATAATATACCATCCGATACTTATTATATTATTTGTTGTTTAGTAGTAGATAAGAATAATAGAATCCTGATAGTTCTACTTGATTTGATATGGTTATATGTAAAATCTTAAAAAACAATAAGATAGATATTGTGATATTATATAAATAATTGATAGACAATAAAATAATAAATATTTAGACATTTTTAGTATAATTTATAAAGACTCAGAGTTTGATTTTTTTTAATTAATGCAAAAAGTTTCCAAAAGAAGGCGATAAAAAA
>CADBTU010000079.1 GCA_902797625.1 uncultured Bacteroidota bacterium
AATTATCTCATTATAGTTATGGAACCGTGGTATTTTGTGGTTTTAGCCTTTCCTTTATAAGTGAAAGTAAAATAATAAACACCGTCTGATAGAGCCGCCCCATCAAACACTTTTTCACCGATGATAATATTTCCATCGCGTGAGTATGTGTCGTAATCTGTAGCATGGTAAATTAGTTTTCCCCATCTGTTGTGAATATGTAATTCATTCGTGCGGAATTTATCTGGATCTTCTGAATTTATGTTGATATTAAGATTTTCGATTGCCCACACATCGTTAATATTGTCACCGTTAGGTGTTATAACATTGGGGAAAATCAAATCATCTTCTATAACTATAATATGACTTACTGAATCGTAACAGCCCGACACCGTTTTCACTAAAAGCGTTACTATATAATCTCCCCACGAAGAATAGCCGTGAGATGTATTTATCTCACCTACTGTCTCTTCGCCATCTCCAAATTTCCATATAAGTTGTTCTCCTATATTCTCTAAAGAAATTCCTGAAAGAAATGCAGAAAAATCTACACTTCCATTATTATCACTCATCATGGATACTTCAGGAGAAGCGGCAAATTCAACTTTTGGTTGAGCTGATGAGGTTATATAGTTCCATTTTATCACAGAATCTTTACATCCTTCTGGCGTGGTTATCAATAATTTAACAGAAAAAATCCCCTCATCTTCAAATATAAATATAGGATTATTTTCTATTGAATAATCTTTAATAACAAAATTTTGATCAAAAACATACCACTCGTAAGCAAGCGCATCGATTTGAGGAATAGAAATATTTGATATTTGAACTTTTAGAGGAGTGCAACCAGAAAGTATATCTGCCTCAAAATCAGCTTTTGGCAAATCATAAAAGCCTACGTTTATAGTATCTGAACTTTCACAATATGAATCAACTCCAGTATTATCCATCAGGATATTAAGAATATACTGACCAGCAGAAATAACTTCAATAGAACTTGTTTTATCTCCAGTATTCCAGAGATATGAAACATTATCTTGAGAATAATTTGCACCCAAAGTAACCGATTCACCCGCACACAGGGAAAAATCTTCTCCGAGATTAGGCTTATACGAATTCACAACCTTGATATTGATACTATCCTTAACCCAAGTGTCTTCACAACCGATAGTACTATGTCCTAACAAATAGTAAAAACCTGTATCAGAAATAGCAATATCATGCAAAACTAACGGTGAATCTTTAATCGTATCGCCGCCCGTCGTCAGCAAATATACTGTGTCAATATTTTCAGAAAAATATGTAAATTTTACACTATCGTGCAGACAATAAGAGTTTCTCATAGCTATTTTAAGACGTCCAACGCTACTATAATCACTAAAATATCCTAACGACGAAGACATTCCTGTATAGTAATCAAGAATACCTAAATGAAATGGTCCAAGACTATTTTGGAGCATCATAACGGCTTGTGTAGGTACTGATGAAGTAAAATCTTTATAGCAATACGACCAATCTGGATTATACGGTAAAGTTGTAAAATAAGAGGCTGGAACAGGAATATTATTATTTCCGACCGTCATAGTAAAACCATTAACATATAATGTAGGCACAACTATAGATAAACGCAAATTTGTAGAATAAGAAGGACGGGCATATACTACCTCTTGTGAGCCAGTGCAACCGAGTGCGGGAAGCTGCGTGCCGCCTGCCTCTCCTTCTGAGCCAGTTAATTGGAAAACTATCACAGGCTTATCTGAAGTTATCATTGTGGCAATAGTTGGCGAATTACTCAACATATAGGTAAATTGCTCGCCTACATCAATAGTAGCAGAAGGGATAGTATTACCGTTGATATAAACATTTGTTGAATCTTGTGTTGGAAACACAAACACAGACTCAAAAGCACGATTATTCCACATGGCAATGTAAAAGTCTCCAGCATACTCTATGGGCGTTATCTGTTCTGCAACTAAATCTTGTCCTGAATAACCAACCAGTTGATTCGAAGCGACAGAGTCATCAGTAGAATTTACAGCTATTGGTTTGTCGGAAGTTATACGAGTATTACTTAAATGACCAGCGGCTGTTTGAGTTGCTGATTTGATGCAGTATGTTTGCCCTGCATTAAGCACAATTGTTATAGGTACACCTACGGGAAGATTTCCCATTAACGGCTGTGAAGGGATAATAGTAACAGTTGTATTGTTTTCTGTCGCAACTATCTCAATACTGTTGCGCGCATCTGACGGTGGACCAACTAAAAGATAATTCTGCATCGGAACAATAAAATCTGTCCCCAATCCGTTGCGACCTTTAAGTGTATAAATTTCACTATTATTTGCCCCTAATTGGTAATATGTGGTAATTTTCGCAGTTGAAGTTATCTTAAAACCTGTGTTCTTTATTGTATTATGAGGAGCTGTCGCTATTGAACTTTCAATATTTGTAACATCATAAGCATGATAAGTATTCGGCGCAAGATTAAAAACTTTTGGTGTAAACGAAGGATTTGCAGGTTGAGTTACTGTTACTGTTGCTGGAGTGTTAAATGTTGTAAAACAAAACGTTATAGGATCGTGAGCATGATTAGGTGATATATCTGGCGCTGCAAACCAAAAAAGGTTATCAATTTGCGCAGTTGAGGAAACAAAAATAACAAAAACAAAACAAATTGAAGTTACTATTCTTATTACTGATTCACTACTAAAACTTAATTTATACCCACTTTGTAAAATATTATCCATAAGAAAAAAATTAAAACCTTGCAAATATAACTTTTTCTTAACAAAAAAATAAAATTTCGAAAAAATTATGTATTTTTGCCAAATGGTTTTCATTCTTTTGACAAAAAATAAAAACTTTATATAGCTTAACTTTTTAATTTTGGCTCTCGGAGTTACTTATTAAAAAGCAAACATATTTCCGTAATTAAATACAACAACAAATATTATATGAACAAAAAAAAAATTAAACTAATCAGAAGTCTGTTAGGAGCAATTTTCTTTATTGGCATAACTCTACTTTTTCTCGATTTCACAGGAACTATTAGTGGTTTCTTGTCGTGGATGGCAAAGATTCAATTTCTACCTGCTTTATTGGGCTTAAATATTGCTATTATAGCAGCTATACTAATTATTTCTGTCATCTTAGGACGAATATATTGTTCTGTGATATGTCCTATGGGCGTTTTTCAAGATGGTATTGCGCACCTGCACAATTGGATAAAGACAAATCGTTACACTTATTCTAAAGCTCATAATATATTACGATACATAATATTGGGCTTATCTATTATAGCAATTATCATTGGAATAAATTCTGTATTAGCGTTGCTTGCTCCTTATTCAGCATACGGTCGTATAGTGCAGAACTTATTCGCACCGATATATCAATGGTGCAACAATGGCTTGACTGCTATTAGCGACCACTTTAACAGATACACCTTTTACTCAAAAGATGTTTGGATTAGAAGTTTGCCAACTTTTATTATTGCATCAGTTACTTTTGTGGTGATTGTCATTCTGTCGTGGCGCAACGGACGAACATATTGCAACAGTATTTGTCCTGTTGGAACTTTTTTAAGTTTTTTCTCACGTTTTTCATGGTTTAGAATGCACATTGATACAGAAAAGTGTATAAAATGTGGAATCTGTTCTAAAAACTGTAAATCTTCATGTATTGATGGCATAAACGGACACGT
>CADBTU010000080.1 GCA_902797625.1 uncultured Bacteroidota bacterium
CAGTTTTTAATAAGCCGCTCTTTTGAAATTTTACCAGACACTACTATTTTTGTAATGTACTAAGGAGGATACCAATAAAAAAATAAAGGAGGAAATTCAAATTGAATATCCTCCTTTGCTAAGATTTATGTGTAAAATCACTAATTTGCTTCGATTATTGTCTGAATGTTACAGGCACTTGATAGAAACAGCGAACAGGTTTTCCCATATTTTTACCTGGTTTCCACTTTGGCATAGCCATTACACCGCGAACTGCTTCTTTATCACATTCTGGAAAAAGAGGAACTTTAACTTTTGCATTACTTACACGACCATCTTTTTCTACAACGAACTCAATAAGAACAGTACCTGTTATACCATTGTTACGAGCAACTTCTGGGTATTGAATCTCTTTGGTTAAGAATGCGTTAAGTGCATCAGGACCGCCAGGATATTCAGGCATTTCTTCTGTAAACATCAGTGGTGGTTCCTCCTCTGCAACGTCTTCTACCAATGTAATAGGTTCGTCAGAGACGTCTTCAATTATATCATCCTCATTAAAATCAACAGAAAAATCAAGGTCTGTATTTACTGCAACGTTATTTTCAACGATGTTAATAACAACCTCTGTTTGTTGTTGTTGAGGTTCTGGTGGAGGCGGAGGTGTTTGGTCTGTAGCGATAACGTCCTCATCCATTACAGTGATGAAATCATCATCAACCATCTCAAAAGCGGGAGCCTTGTCTTCTGTTGCAAATAATTCAAAGCCAGCATAAACAAGACCTAAAACAACAGCAAATCCGACAAGAAGAAACAAACCCCGCTTGTTTTCAAGATTTCCTTTGTCTGTTTTCTTTGCAATCATATCTCTATATTTTTAAGGTGAAACTACACTTTTATTTTTTTGCGAATATACATTTTTTTTAAATATACAACCCTTTTTCTGATTTTTTTTCTAAATATTTTTTTGCCTAAAAAAATATTTGTCAATTCTCTAAGTAACAACATATTTATTACTTTTGCGAGCTACAAAAAACATTGTTATTATGCTTATTCTAGAGAAACCTTTCGTATCCAAAACTTTAATAAAAACAGCTGTAGAAAAACATATTCCAGTATTAAAAAACGCAATGTCTGATGAAATTTCTTCAGAAGGCTATGCATTAAATCTATTGAGTGATGAAGAATTTGTGAATGAGTACGAAAAAAGAGGAAGAATTTACACTATGTCTGAAAATGCTTTAGGTTGGGTTTTTGAGAATATTAAAGATAAAAATTTATTGGAAAAAATTACACTTCTCAAAAATAAAGCCACATTTCGCAATATATGTAGTGATATCTATCCTGATTTCTTCTTTAAAAATGTTGAAATTAAAAATCTGAATGAGGTCAATATTGATAATCTAAAATTTCCGTTAGTATTAAAACCATCTATCGGGTTTTTAAGTGCTGGAGTTTATGTTGTTAAAAATGCTGAAGAATGGAAAAATGCAATTGATAATATTCAACAAAATTTCCAGAAAGTTGGCACTCAATTTCCAGAATTTGTTATCGGAACACACGATTTTCTAATCGAAGAGTATATTAAGGGTGAAGAATATGCAGTTGATACCTATTTTGATGAAAATGGCAATCCTACAATCCTAAATATCTTTCATCATAGGTTTGCTAATGAATCAGATACATCGGATAGACTTTATTGTTCGAGTTTAAAATTGTACAATAACTACGAAGAGTCATTTATGCAATTTTTAAATAAGTTAAATGTTGTATTAAATTTGAAAAATTTTCCGATGCACATAGAATTTAGATATGATGGAAAGATGGCTATTCCAATA
Organism: uncultured Bacteroidota bacterium; assembly: GCA_902797625.1. Taxonomy (GTDB): domain Bacteria; phylum Bacteroidota; class Bacteroidia; order Bacteroidales; family WCHB1-69; genus F23-D06. Next base: position 1,818 of record CADBTU010000080.1, read on the forward strand.
GAAATCAATCCATTACGATTTGCTGGGTTCTGTCTAAATGAGTTACAAACTCATATCAGTGGCATCCACCCAATTTCTGCTTATTTAGAAAATATACATATAAGTAGAGATCAAATGTGGAAAAATAAGGAAGAAGACACATACAGTTTTATTGTTTTAGAGCGACCTATTGATTCAAAACCTACTGAGCGTTTTAACGAGAAGAAATTTTTCGATGATATGATGGATGTTCTTGAGTTGCGACCACTTTCAGACCCTACCGTTGGTGTTGCTGCTACTGCTTTTATTAGAAGTGATAATCAACATCAATCGGAACTTGAGCATATTCTTCATCTTGATATGCACGATTATATGATTTGATAGTTATTAATAACTGCATAGTATGGACCTAATATGTTCTAATTCTATCGTCAATCTTTAATATTTCGTCACGCAAGTGCGCAGCCTGTTCGAAATCTAAATCTGAAACAGCCTTCTCTAACTTTTTGCGAAAGTCTTTTTTTATTTTTTCTAATTGTTCTAAATTATAAAGTGAAATATCCTCGGCAACATTTGATTTTATATCCTCTCTTTGGATATATTTGATATGTTTTTGTCGTTTTTTTTCTTTTTCAGTGTTTTTATTTACCAAAGGTGAATCTTCAGATTTAACAACACCTTTAGGCGTTATATGATGAAGTTCATTATAGGCAATCTGTTTTGAACGACGGCGATTAGTCTCATCTATTGTTTTCTGCATAGAATTTGTCATCTTATCGGCATAAAAAATTACTCTGCCGTTGACGTGGCGTGCGGCGCGACCAGCTGTTTGGGTTAAAGATTTAACATTTCTAAGAAAACCTTCTTTATCTGCGTCCATAATAGCTACTAAAGAGACTTCAGGGAGGTCGAGACCTTCACGTAAAAGGTTCACACCTACTAAAACATCGATAGAACCCGCTCGCAAATCTTGTAATATCTCAATTCTATCTAATGTTTCCACATCAGAATGTATGTAGCATGAACGTATATCTATATTTATCAGGTAAGCATTCAACTCTTCCGCCATCCTTTTGGTTAGAGTTGTTACAAGCACACGCTCTCCTTTATCAACAGTATCTTCAATTTCTCTAAGCAAATCGTCAACTTGATTAGTGGCTGGCCTTACTTCAATCGGTGGATCTAATAATCCTGTAGGGCGCACAACTTGTTCCACTACAACACCGTTAGATTGTGAAAGCTCATAATCGGCAGGTGTAGCACTCATATATATCGTCTGCCCTACCAAACTCTCAAACTCATCGAATTTTAATGGTCTATTATCTAACGCAGCTGGCAGCCTAAAACCATATTCAACAAGATTGATTTTTCGAGAACGGTCGCCTCCATACATTGCTCCTATTTGTGG
>CADBTU010000081.1 GCA_902797625.1 uncultured Bacteroidota bacterium
TGCGCGTAAAGAAGCAATGAAAACGGTGTATATGGCACGATTAGTTGATAATCCAACCTCACCGCGCAAGACCAGAATAATGGCCAATGTGATTCGTGGCAAGAATGTAGATTACGCCATGAACGTATTGAAGTTCTCTCGCAGAGAATCGTCAGAAAAATTATTAAAACTTCTCAAGTCAGCAATAGCAAACTGGCAAGTTAAAAATGACGGCAAGCGTTTAGAAGATGCTGATTTGTACATCAAGACTATAATGGTAGATGGAGGTAGAATGTTGAAACGTATTCGCACAGCTCCTCAAGGTCGTGCGGCTCGCATCAGAAAACGTTCAAACCACGTTACATTGATTCTTGGTGACAGAAACGAGGAGAATGTACAGACTGTAAATGAAGAATCACAAAAATAATAATAAATAAGTATGGGTCAAAAAGTTAATCCAATCGGCTTGCGCCTCGGCATAGTAAGAGGCTGGGACTCTAATTGGTACGGCGGCAAAAATTTCGCTGGTAAAATTGTCGAAGACGACAAAATTAGAAAATATTTAAATGCAAAGTTCTCAAAAGCCGGCATTGCAAAAATTTACATTGAAAGAACTCTCAAGTTAGTTACAGTAACTATCAGTGCGGCTCGTCCAGGTGTTATCATAGGTAAAGGTGGTACAGAGGTGGACAGTGTAAAAGAAGAATTGAAAGTTATCACAGGTAAGGAGATACAGATCAACATTAACGAAGTTAAGCGTCCAGATTTAGATGCACAATTGGTTGCACAGAATATTGCTCGCCAAATCGAAGGTCGTATTACTTATAAGAAAGCTGTTAAGACAGCCATAGCGTCAACTATGCGTGCACAAGCTGATGGTATTAAAGTTACCGTATCAGGTCGTTTAGGTGGTGCTGAAATTGCGCGAGCAGAGCACTTTAAAGAAGGTCGTATTCCGTTGCATACTTTGCGCGCAGACATAGATTATGCTCCAGTAGAAGCTCACACAACCTACGGATGTATAGGAATAAAGGTTTGGATATGTCGCGGAGTAGTTTATGGTAAGCGTGATCTTTTCTCAAATGAAGCATCGAAAGACCAACGTTCGTCAAACAATGGAAAGAAGATGTTCAGAGGTCCACGCAGAAACAACGGCAACCGAAACAACAATAGAAATAGCAATAATTAAGCCGACGCAAAGATGCCGGTAATCAAATAATCAAAAAACATTAAAAGCAATGTTACAACCGAAAAAAACCAAATACAGAAGGCCGCAGAAAGGCAGAATGAAGAAAATCACTAAACGTGGTTCCGAGATTTCTTTCGGCTCATTCGCCATAAAGACATTGGATGCGTATTGGATTACGGCCCGTCAGATAGAAGCTGCTCGTCAAGCGATTACTCGTGAGATGAAACGTCAAGGACAGCTTTGGATTCGCATCTTCCCCGACCGTCCTGTAACCAAAAAACCAGCCGAAGTGCGTATGGGTAAAGGTAAGGGAACACCAGAATATTTTGCAGCCCGCGTAAGTCCGGGTCGAATACTGTTTGAAGCCGATGGTATTCCATTAGAAGTAGCTCGCGAAGCAATGCGTTTAGGAGCACAAAAACTTCCTGTGCATACCAAATTTATTGTAAGAAGAGATTATTCAGAAGAAATATAAAGGAGGAGAACAGTATGAAACAACAAGAAATAAATGAATTGACAACCCCTGAACTCAGGGAAAGATTAGCTACTGAGAAGGATAAGTTGGTGACAATGCGCCTTAATCATGCCATCTCCCCACTTGAAAATCCACAGTCTATAAAAGCTCAACGCAGAGATATCGCTCGATTGATGACTGAGTTGCGCAAGAGAGAAATGAATGATAACAAATAATCACTGAATCATTATGGAAAGAAATAACAGAAAAGTGAGAGAAGGCATCGTGGTGAGCAACAAGATGGATAAGTCTATCGTGATAAAAGTAGAGCGCAAGATGAAACATCCTATCTATGGAAAATTCTTAAAACGCTCAACAAAATTTATGGCTCACGATGAGAAGAATGAATGCCAAATAGGCGACAGAGTAAGAATTATGGAGACCAGACCTTTGTCAAAGAACAAATGCTGGCGTTTAATTGAAATCGTAGAAAAGGCTAAGTAAAATTATGATACAACAAGAATCCAGATTAGCAGTAGCGGATAACAGCGGCGCCAAGGAAGTGCTCTGTATCCGAGTATTGGGAGGCACAAAAAAACGTTACGCAAGAGTTGGTGACAAAATAGTTGTTACTATTAAAAGTGCTATACCTTCAGGTCAAGTAAAAGCAGGTACTGTGTCGAAAGCTGTAGTAGTGCGCACAAAACGTCACGTACGTCGTAATGATGGTTCATATATCAAGTTTGATGACAATGCCGTTGTATTGTTAACCGCTTCAGATGAACTTCGTGGTACTCGTATTTTCGGACCAGTAGCTCGTGAATTGCGTGAAAAACAATTTATGAAAATTGTTTCTTTAGCCCCCGAAGTGTTATAATCAAGTCAATAAATAATATTTAAATACAATTGACAAAGACCAATTGATAAACATTAAAACAAAAAAAGTAATGAAACTAAAAATCAAAAAAGGCGACACTGTAAAAGTGATTACTGGTGAGTACAAAGGGACTCAAGGTAAGGTGCTTGAGGTTTACCCCAAAGATAATAAAGCTTTGGTGGAAGGCTGTAACATGGTGTCAAAAAGCACCAAGCCAAGTGCAGCAGCACCTAACGGCGGCATCATTAAAAAAGAAGCCCCGCTCCACATCTCCAACCTTATGCTGGTTGACGCTAAAGGAAACGCTACCCGTGTTGGCAGACGTTTGAATGACAACGGAAAATTGGTAAGATATTCTAAAAAATCAGGAGAGGAGATTAAGTAATGTACACACCTAGATATAAAGAAAAATATCAAAACGAAGTTCTTCCAGCTTTGAAAGAACAATTTGGATTTAAATCAACAATGCGAGTGCCAAGAATTACCAAAATATGCCTTAACCAAGGTCTCGGTAAATTTGGTATCGCAGATAAAAAACTTATCGATGCTGGCGTGCAAGAGATGACTCTTATCGCTGGACAAAAGGCAGTTCCTACTAAATCAAAGAAGGATATTTCAAACTTTAAGTTGAGAAGAGGTATGCCAATCGGTGTTCGCGTAACATTGCACGGCGATCGCATGTATGAATTCCTCGACCGTCTTATCACTGTATCTATTCCACGTATTCGCGATTTTCGCGGTATCAGCGATAAAGGTTTTGATGGACGTGGAAACTATACACTTGGTATTCCAGAACAAATTATCTTCCCAGAAATTGACATCGATAAAGTGTTGAAAATCAACGGTATGGACATAACTTTCGTTACAACTGCGCAAAACGATAAAGAGTGTTTGGCATTGTTGAAAGAGTTTGGCTTACCATTTAAGAACCAAAAGTAAGTAATCATGGCAAAAGAATCTTTAAAAGCAAGAGAAATAAAAAGAGCGAAAATGGTTGCTAAATACGCAGCTAAACGCGCAGAACTTAAGAAAATTATGAAAGGCGATGATTACGATGCTAAACGCGCCGCTGATATCGCACTACAAAAATTACCTCCAAATTCTAATCCTATTAGAATGCACAATCGCTGTAAATTGAGCGGTCGTCCAAAAGGCTATATGCGCCAATTTGGTCTATCTCGTATCGATTTCAGAGAATTAGCTTTGGCAGGAAAAATTCCAGGAGTGAAAAAAGCAAGTTGGTAACCAATTGAAGAAGAAAGAAATATGAATACCGATCCAATATCAGATTATTTGACTCGTTTGAGAAACGCTATACGCGCTCATCATGAAGTTGTTGAAATACCAGCTTCTAACGAGAAAAAAGCTATAACCAAAATCCTTTTCGATAAAGGTTATATCCTAAATTATAAATTTGTGGATGATACTATGCCTAAAACTATTAAAATAGCTTTGAAATATCATCCTTCAACTAAACAATCCGCAATCAACGAAATTAAACGCGTAAGCCGTCCAGGTCTCCGTAAGTACGTTGGAGCTAAAGAGTTACCTTCAGTATTGAATGGTCTCGGAATTGCCATCATCTCTACTTCCCACGGAATGATGACAGACAAAGAAGCTAAAGCACAAAACGTTGGCGGTGAAGTAATTTGTTACATCAGTTAATAGGAGGAAGAAGTATGTCAAGAATAGGAAAATTACAAATCGCTATCCCTGCTGGGGTTGAAGTGAAAAGAGACGAAAAAACGAATATCGTAACCGTAAAAGGTCCCAAAGGCGAACTTCAACAATATGTTGATGAACGCATTACATTCGAGATAGAAGATGGATACCTCCATGTTAAGCGCCCTTCTGACTCAAAACGCGATAAATCAATGCACGGTCTCTATAGATCTCTCTTAAATAACATGATTACTGGTGTTTCTCAAGGTTTTACACAAAAACTTGAAGTTATCGGTGTAGGTTATAAAGCTGAGGCAAAAGGCGACCATCAACTTGATATGGGTTTAGGCTACTCTCATAATATCCTTTTCGATTTTCCGAAAGAGATAACAGTTCAAACTATCAATGAAAAAGGTAAAAGCCCAGTAATCATCTTGAGTTGCATCGATAAACAACTCTTGGGTCAAGTGGCAACAAAAGTTCGCTCATATAGAAAACCAGAACCTTATAAAGGTAAAGGTATTCGTTTCGAAGGCGAATATGTTAGAAAGAAAGCCGGCAAATCGGCAGAAAAATAATCGTCAAAATTTGCTAATATGTACAATAAAAAAGAATATAGAAGAAACAGGATTAAAAACCGCATACGTAAGATCGTTAGCGGAACTCCGGTTCGTCCAAGAATGTCTGTTTTCAGAAGCAACCGTGATATTTACGTTCAGGTTATTGACGATGAAGCTGGTGTTACACTTGTGTCTGCATCCTCAAAATTACCTGATATCGCATCACAAAAAGTTACGAAGTGTGAAAAATCAAAGCTCGTGGGTAAAGAAATTGCAAACCGTGCAATCGCAGCAGGCATAACCGAGGTTGTTTTCGATCGTAATGGATACTTGTATCATGGTAGAATAAAATCTTTAGCTGAAGCAGCAAGAGAAGGTGGTCTTAAATTTTAATTATCAAAACTATGGCTAACGAAAATATAAAGAAAGTAAAAGCAGCTGACCTCGAACTAAAAGAACGCGTGGTCGCTACAAACAGAGTTACAAAAGTTACTAAGGGAGGACGTATTTTCAGCTTCGCTGTTATCGTGGTTGTTGGTAACGAAAATGGTATCGTAGGCTATGGTCTTGGTAAAGCCCGCGAAGTTTCTACTGCAATATCCAAGGGTATTGAAGATGCTAAGAAAAATCTTATTCAAGTTCCTATTCTTAAAGGAACTATTCCTCACTCTCAAGAAGGTAAATATAGCGGTGCAAGCGTGTTTATGAAACCAGCTGCTCCTGGTACTGGAGTAATCGCTGGCGGTGCTATGCGTGCAGTTTTTGAAAGTGTTGGTATTAAGAACGTACTTGCTAAATCTAAAGGTTCTTCTAACCCTCACAGCGTAGTTAAGGCAACTATTGGTGCTCTCGCAAAAATGCGCGATGCTTATACCGTTGCTCAAGTGCGCGGAGTTAACCTTGACAAAGTTTTTAACGGATAATTTTTTTCTAATATATATTTTATAGGGATGTTGTCTTGACATCCCTTTTTTTTATATATTTGCGCTCCCCCGTTTGAGGGGACTTTTTATTATATCATATTGACTTTTAATATATTACAAATGAGAAAAAAAATTAATGTGGCGAGTGTTTTGGCATTAGGATTTGTTTTTTTGACAGTATCAACAATTATGGCAACCCCAACAAAACCCAAAAAAAATAAGAAGCAAACATCTGGGATAATAGCTTCTAATCTTGATAAATCCGTAAAACCAACTCAAGATTTCTATCAATATGCGTGCGGCGGATGGATGAAAAACAATCCTCTTGGAGATGAATATGCACGCTACGGCAGCTTTGATGTGCTCGCTGAAAATAATCAACAACAACTTAAAGACCTCGTGATTAAAATAGCATCTCAAAAAAATTCTATAGGCTCCGTAGAACAAAAAATAGGTGATTTTTATAACGTAGCTATGAATGTTGATGAGATAAATAAACAAGGAGCACAACCAATTCAATCTGAACTTAACTCAATTAGCATTCTTAAATATGACCAGCTCACTAATAAACTTGCTCAAATGTTGCTAATGGGAACTAATCCTTTCTTTACTTTGTTCGGTTCAGCTGACCCAGATAATAGTAGTATGAATATTGCCTATATATGGCAGTCTGGACTTGGGATTGGGGATCGCGACTATTATCTTGATAAAGATCAGCAAAATATTAGATATGAGTATGTTAAACTCATTGAAAAAATGCTGACAATCTCAAATTATAGTCAAATTGCTGGTTTTAAAGGTGCTGAAAATACTATGGCCCATAAGATTCTCGCTCTTGAAACTATTTTGGCAAAGTATACTATCGATAAAACTGTTCTTCGCGACCCATATCAAACCATACATAAATGCAGTCCTAAAGATTTTCAACAGATGATTCCTGCAATCAATGTTAATCAATATCTTTCGGTGCTAAAATTAAATATTGATACAATTAACATTGCGCAACCTGATTATATCAAAGGTCTGAATAATCTATTGGAAGTTACAGACTTTGAGGTTGTTAAAGCCTATTTAGCTTGGAATATTATTCGCAGCGCATCTTCTTATTTGAGCGATGAGTTTGTTGATTCAAGTTTTGATTTTTATGGTAAAACACTTTCTGGTAGAAAGGAGAATAGTCCACGTTGGAAACGAGTAATTAGCAATATTGATGATTGTTTGGGCGAAGCAGTGGGTCAAATGTATGTTAAAAAATATTTCCCTGCTGAAGCAAAAGCACGTATGGAACAACTCGTTTCTAATTTGCAATGGGCTTTAGGAGAGCGTATTAAAACTTCTACTTGGATGACAAACGAAACTAAAAAGAATGCTCTTGATAAGTTATCTTCTTTCAAAGTTAAAATAGGTTATCCTGACAAATGGCGTGACTACAGCTCACTAACTATCAATAATGAAAGCTATTATGCAAATATTTTAAGAGCTCGTCGTTTTGATATGGAGTATAACATCAGTAAGATAGGAAAGAAAGTGGACCCATCAGAGTGGCAGATGACACCTCAAACTGTAAATGCTTATTATGACCCTACAACTAATGAAATATGTTTTCCAGCAGGTATTCTACAACCTCCTTTCTTTGATATGAATGCCGATGATGCAGCAAATTATGGCGCAATCGGCGTGGTTATAGGTCACGAAATGACTCACGGGTTCGACGACCAAGGTCGAAACTATGATAAAGATGGTAATCTATCTGATTGGTGGACTGAAAAAGATGCTGAGATTTTTAAGGAACGTGCAAAACTTATCGTTGACCATTTTAATACTATTGAGGTAGCCCCTGGTGTGTTTGGAAATGGTGAATTTACATTAGGTGAAAATATTGCCGATAACGGAGGATTAAATGTTTCATACTCAGCATTCCAAAAAGCTAAAAGTGAAGGTCAAATTAAAGGTATTATGGATGAATTTACCCCAGAACAACGTTTCTTCCTTGCATACGCAGCTGTTTGGGCCGCTAATATCCGCCATGAAGAAATACTACGCCGTACCAAATCTGATCCACACTCCTTAGGGCGATGGCGTGTTAATGCAACCCTTCGCCACATAGATCCATTTTATGAAGCTTTCCATATAAATCAAGGAGACCCTATGTGGTTGGCTCCAGAAAAACGTTCAAAAATCTGGTAAAAATAAATATCATAAACTATAATTATCAATGTAATAGATTGTTATGGCAAATAATAAAAAATTGGCAGTTATTGCTTTCGGTGGAAACGCTCTCTTAAAAAGCAAACAAAAAGGAACTTATCAAGAACAAATAGATAATGTAACTGAAACTTGTCGCAACCTTATTCCTTTGATTGAAAGCGGTTATAATATAGTTATTGGACATGGTAATGGTCCGCAAGTAGGTAATGTAATGCTTCAACATAAAGCTGGAAAAGAAACTTTCCAAGTTGAAGATATGCCTCTTAACTTTTGTGTTGCAGAAACTCAAGGCTCTATAGGTGCACTTATTGAAGAAGGCCTTAGACATATTTTTGCCGAAAAGAATTGGGATAAAGATACTGTAACTCTTTTAACACACGTGCAAGTTGATGTTAATGATCCTATGTTCCAAAATCCAACAAAACCTGTTGGACCTTATTGCACTAAAGAAGAGGCTGAAAAATACCATACAGAAAATGGTGATATATATCGCGAAGATCCTAAAGGAAATGGATGGCGTAAAGTTGTAGCTTCTCCAAAACCTATTAAAATTCAAAATGTTAAACTTGTAAAACAGTTAGCAGAACAAGGTATTATTGTTGTTACAGTAGGCGGCGGTGGAATACCTGTGGCTCTTCAAGATGGCTATCTAAAAGGAGTTCAAGCTGTAATTGATAAAGATTTAGCATCTGCACTTACCGCAGTACAAATAGGTGCCGATGAATTTTATATTCTTACAGATGTTCCAAAAGTTTACATAAATTTCCGTAAACCTGATGAACAACCACTTGACACTATTACCGTGTCGCAAGCGAAAAAATATCTCGAAGAAAAACAATTTACCGAAGGTTCGATGGCCCCGAAAGTTAGAGCCGCTATATATTATGTTGAACAAAGCGGTAAAACTTGTATAATTACTGAAGCTGGACGTCTGCAAGATTCTAATTGTGGAACAAGAATTATAGCCGACTAACACAACTATAAATTATTTCTTATTGACATATAAGTTTCGCGCATTCACGATGCGACAAAAATTTAGGGCTGATTCTCAGTAGAGTCAGCCCTAATTGTTTATTTTGCACTTAAAAGTAACCATCGTTCCCAAGCATCGGATTCAATCATAAGAAAAGATTAGATACCTCCACAAATAAATGTTGATATTTTTATTCAATCGGCATAAAATTCACAAATTTTATGTATGTTTGCGGCGGCAAATATTATTAGGTTTATTTTGTAATAATAAAAAAAAAATAATGAAGAAATCATTGTTTGTAGCAGCGCTGTTAATGATGGCTGGAATTACCTTGAACGCTCAGGAGAGCAACTATGCGAAGACCGATTTCGTCCCCGGCGACGAGATTATTTTCGACGACAACTTTGAAAGGGAGAA
>CADBTU010000082.1 GCA_902797625.1 uncultured Bacteroidota bacterium
ATACAACAAAAACCTATGAGGTCGGAAGTTTTTCAAAAAAAGCGCAAAAGAGACTATGAAGATTATCTATGAGGTCATAAAGAAGATTAAAACGACGGACAGCTGACTGGGTTGGGTAGTGCGTGCAATGCCGTGCATAAAACCGTAGAAAAGCTGTTCATTCTGCCATTTTTCCATCTTTTCAAGGTTGCGAATCCGTACAATTTTTCTATCAGCAGGCTCGCGCAAGAGCTTCCAGCGGGTAAAGCCAGTTCTACAGGCTGACTCTCGCCTACAGCAACGGGAAGCCTCCTCCTGATAGTAGATTTCTCAGGATAAATCCTGTCGCTCCAGCACTCGCCATCAATCATGCTCCAAATGGTCTCATAAGTCATTGCAAATGTACATTGCTCTTTCTTTTATCAAAATCTTATTTTTTTGCTTTGTATTTTTTATACATTTGCAATCATGTTTAAGAAAGGTTTTACGTCAATAGTTGCGCTGCTTATTATTTTGCCTTTAATAGCCCAAAAAGACGCTCGTACAAGCAGTTTCTCGCATACTATTGATACTCTGGATGGTCTGTTTCTTCATACTTACTCTTTAGGAAATAATGATTTTTCAAAATCTAATCAGATGATTTTTGTTCTTGAAATTCCTAATTCGTCAACTTATTATTTATCTTTTGAATATGAGAAAAGAAGAACCAAAACTTCTGATATGGCTACTAAACACGATGCAGCGGCTGCTATAAATGGATCTTTCTTTGATATGGACAACCATTTTCCTATCTGTTATTTACGCATTGATAGCATTCAATTAGGTGAAAATACTCCTGGTAAAGACACCATTAATAGAAAATATTACCAATATGGCACTATTTGCATAGAAAAAGACTCTGTTTTTATCTTGAAAACAGAGTCGTCCAGAAAGTGGGAAGAGTCGCTTCATTATAGGAATATAATGACTTCAGGACCTTTGCTAATAATTAATCACGAGAAACAGAAGTTACGCACAGATAGGACTTTTGTTACGCATCCGCACAATAGAACTGCTTTAGGAATCCGCGACGATGGAACTCTTCTATTACTCGTAGCAGATGGTAGATCTACTCAAGCTGTAGGTTTGTCGCTCTATGAATTGCAAAACTTCATGGAGTATCTCAACTGTAAAGATGCCATCAACTTAGACGGAGGCGGATCCTCCACCCTATTTCTCAATTTAGGCAACAAAAAAGGAATTATCAATCACCCCTCCGATAATAATAAATTCGACAAATATGGTGAACGTGCGGTTTCTAACGCTATCTTGGTGTTAAAAAATAGCAACAGAAATATCTAAAATTCAATTTTATTTAGCACTATTTCTCGCACGAATTATTCCGCCAACCTTTGATTTACCTACTCTTATCATATCAAGAATTGGTCGGTTTGATGGACATATAAACGAACAAGAACCGCATTCTATACAGTTCATAATACCATAAGATTCTGCCTCTTCCCATCGTTTCAGATCTGTAAAAGTATGTAACATATATGGCTCTAAACCCATCGGACATACAGATACACACTTTCCACAACGTAAACAAGGATATGTTTCGCCTCTTGCACTCTCCTGCTCGTTCATAAACAAAATACTCGACATCCCTTTTGCGGTATATGAATCGAGATTTGAAATTGCTTTACCCATCATTGGACCACCAGAGATAATTTTGCCTGTATCTTCAGGAACTCCAACTGAATTAAGAATATCTAATAATGGAGTTCCTATACGTAATCTATAGTTTTTACACTGTTCTTCAGGCAACGAGCGACCTGAAACTGTTGTATAAGTTTGTATTATTGGCTTATTCTTTTGAACCGCTAAATATATAGCATACATTGTAGTTATATTATTAACAATACAACCAACTGCTATAGGGAGTCCTCCATTAGGTACACTTCTACCTGTAATTGCCTTTATAAGTTGCTTTTCAGCTCCTTGAGGATATTTTATGTTAAGTGGCTGAACTTCTATATTTGGATAACGTTTAGCGGTTTCTACTAACATTCTAATAGCACGAGGCTTATTATCTTCTATACCGATAACAGCCTTCGGCGCACCAGAAGCTATTAAAGCAATCTCTATTCCAATCATACATTGCTCGCAACGTTCCAAAATAACTCGGTTATCTGTAGATATATATGGCTCACACTCGGCAGCATTAACGATTAAAACATCGCATTTCTGATCTGGTTTAAGCATATATTTTATATGTGTTGGAAAACATGCGCCTCCCAAACCTACTACTCCCCTATCCTTTATTCTCTCAATTATTTCTTCTTTGGTCTTTAGTTTAATATCACGAATAATATCTAAAGAAGTATCAATATTATCTTCCCACTCATCACCCTCTCTTTTAATAAAAATAGCTGGCTTGCGATAACCCGTAAAATCTGGCGCGGAATCAACTTTTGTTACCTCTCCAGAAATAGGAGCGTGAATATTAGCACACACAAAAGATTCCGCTTTTCCTATAAGTTGCCCAACTTTTACTTTATCTCCTTTCTGAACTATTGGAGTTGCAGGGGCACCTAAATGCTGCGTTAAATATACAACAGCTTCATCTGGCAATGGAAAAGTTTCAACAGGAGCAGAATGGGCAAATTTATTAGATTCTGGATGAACTCCGCCCATCGCGAAAGTCTTGCGGCGCATCCCCTTTACAAACTTTATACTTTCCTCTAATTTGTGTTCTGTTACTTCGATTATATTCTCGTTTTCCATATTCTCAATATTCTAAGTTTATGCCTCCGCTTTTACTTCTTGCTTCTCTGCTACAACGTCTTTCTTTGGTGGAAAATTTGCAGTTAAAATTGCACCAGAAGGACACTCTGCAACACACTTGCGACAAGCTTTACATTTCTTATAATCTATATAAGCCAAATTATTCTCTATTGTTATTGCTTCAAATGGACAAACACGAGCACACTTGCTGCATCCTATACATGCTACTGAACAATGTTTTTTAGCTACCGCTCCCTTCTCTTTGTTATTACATGCCACATAAACTCTACGTCCATTTTTGCCTTTGTCTCTTATCTCTATTACCCCACGAGGACAAGCAGTAGCACACGCCTTACATCCAACACATAAGTCCTCATTTACCTCAGGCAGATGCGTTTCTGGATTTATCTTTATAGCATCAAATTGACACGCACCAACACAATCTCCACAACCTAAACATCCAAACGGACAAGCCTTTTCTCCTGCAAATAACGTGTTTGCAAATGCACATGTCAAAGCTGAATCATAAAATGTTGTTGATGGCGCATTCTGACATGAACCATTACAACAAACCACTGACACTTGTGGCTCGTGTGCAACTGCACTGAGATTCATTATGTCAGCAATCTTTTCTAAATCACTACCTGGACAATATGCCACATTTAAATCATTAGTTGTTACTATAGCCTCAGCCATTGCACGACATCCCGCAAAACCGCAACCGCCGCAATTTGCATTGGGTAAACACTCTTGAACTTCGTCAATTCGAGGATCTTCTTCTACATAAAAAACCTTCGATACAAAATATAAAATCACTGCAGCTATCAAGCCTATAATTCCAACGGTCAATGCCGCATAAAAAATTGTTGTTGTTGACATATTTTTTACAATATTTTTGCCCTGCAAATGTACATTTTTTTTCTAAATATTTTTAGTACTTTCGCAGCAAATATAGATTTATAATATGATTCAGAATATTATCGTTTACGTAATAATTATTGTCGCTGTTATTTCTGCTTTATTTTACCTGATAACTAAATTTAGAAATATCAACAATAATTGCAAATGTAATTCAAACTGCGACAAATGCCCTCTAAATAGTAAAAATTGATTAGTTATCACATTTACTTAATAAACTAATAACTTTATGTAGTGTATTGTCTTGCCCTCTTCAAGCCACTTGCGCTCATAAAAGGTTTGAACCTCCGTTAAAATACTATCACACTCTTGTGCATAAACATCTTTAATATTTTCTAAAACTTTCCAAGATTGTGCTGAGGCTGTCTCTAATAAATACTCGTACAACAGATCGCTATCTGATTTTAGATGCAGTACCCCAGAACCTTTCTTTAATATCTTTCTATAAGTCTCTATGAACTTCGGTGAAACTAAACGTTTGCGCTCTTTTTTGGGCTGGGGATCTGGAAATGTTACCCAAATTTCATCTACCTCATTCTCGGCAAAGTAATTTGATATATTGTCAATAGCTATCCTAAGAAAAGCCACATTTTTAAGTTCTTGTTCTATAGCATCTTTACATCCGCGCCATAAACGTGCACCTTTTCTATCTACACCAATAAAATTTTTATCTCTATTGCGTTGCGACATTGCTATTGTATATTCTCCTTTGCCACAACCCAACTCCAAAACAATAGGATTGTCATTAGCAAAATAATTCTCTTGCCAATGACCTCGCAATGGAAACTCCTTCCCTATCCTATCATAATTCGACTGCTGGAATAAATTTGCAAATGTCTCATTCTCAGCAAATCTTTGCAATTTGTGCTTTGCCATTTTTATTCTTGTATCGTTAATAATTTATAATAATATCCTTGTTTTGATAATAACTCGTCGTGAGTACCATATTCTACTATCTCTCCATTTTGTAAAACGTAAATCTTATCTGCTTCAGCTATCGTTGATAAACGGTGAGATATTACTATTTTTGTTCGATCTTTTAACAAATTTCCTATAGATGATTGCATAAAACGCTCTGAATCTGTATCCATAGCTGATGTAGCCTCGTCTAAAATGAAAATAGGAACATTGCGCAAAATTGCTCTGGCTATGCTTATCTTTTGCCGCTGACCACCAGAAATATCAATCCCCATCTCTCCTATATAATGATTAAAACCTTCTGAAAATGACATTATGAAATCATAAATACCTGCTGATTGAGTAGCTCTAACTAATTCCTCATCGGATACTTTCTGACCTAATGTTATATTGTTCCTAAATGTATCGTGAAACAAAACAACTTCTTGTGAAACTAATGCGAAAAGCGACCTATAATCGCTTTTTCCGAAGTTGCGACAATCTTGGTTGTCCAACTTTACAAAACCTAAAATTGGGTCAAAAAATCGCATTATAAGATTAGAAATCGTGGTCTTTCCTGAACCAGATTCTCCAACAAATGCTATCGTTTGACCTTTTTTAATATTGAAAGATATATCCCTTAAAACTAAAAAGTCGGGCGCATCTGAATAAGCAAAACTAACTTTCTCAAAAGATAATGATTCTTCAAATTTTGGTTTTACTGTTATATTTTCGTTTTCATCAATCTCTTCTTCTACTATTAGAAAATTATAAATACGCCCTAATGCAGCTTGACCGCGTTTATATTCGGCAAATGACGATGAAATATTCTTTATGGGATTAATAATTTGAGAGAATATTGCAATATAGGTAATAAATAATTCTGCTGAAAGAGATGAACGCTGTGATAAAACTAATGTTCCACCTATAACTAATACAACCATAACTACTGCAACACCTAAAAATTCACTTAAGGGTGATGCTAAATAAGATTTGCGATATATAGTCCTCTGTTTATCATGAAATTGATGATTTAACTTATCATATCTATCATAAAGGTATTTATGCTGCGTAAACATTGAAACAACTTTGTATCCAATCATACTCTCTTCAACAAAGGACGTAAGTTTACCTAACCTTTGCTTCGCTGTTTTGGAATCTTTTCGCAAAGAATGCGATAGAACTCCGATAAGTAAAAAAGCTATAGGAAAGAGTAATAATGACCATAAAGTTAGTTGATAATCTATGTAAAATAGAAAAAAGAGATAACAAAATAGCGTAATTGGATCGGTTAAGAACTGATATACAGCAGTTAATATCGTATATTCTATTTCTTGTGCATCGCTAACGGCTCGTGATATAAAATCTCCTCTCTTTTCTTTATTAAAAAAACATAATGGTAAACCAAGAACTTTATTATACATCTTTTGACGAAATGTATAAGTAAGATGGCTCTTTATATATGCCATTGTAGACTGAGAAAGATAGTGGAAAACATTTTTGAAAAAAAATAATAAAATTGCACCACCTATAAGTACTATAAATGAGCCTTTTAAAGAATCAAAAGAGAAAATTTTGCTTAATAAAGAAACAACAAAAGATGAAATAGGACTTAAACCATCCAAATTTCCACGAAAAAGAAGTTTTATAAAGGGCTCAATCATAACAAAGGCAAATAAAGATATTATTGCCGTTAAAGTATTAAGAACGAAAACTAAAATCAATCGTCCATAATAACGATTAAACAACCAAATTGGAAATTTTTTAAGCGACATCAACAATTATAAAAAAGGGAGTTGACACTTGACGTGCAACTCCCTTGAAATATTACTTACTAAAATTAGCGTTTAACGATAACTTTCTTTGTTACAACACCTTCAGCTGTACGAACTGTCATGATAAAGAAACCTTGTCTGAGGTTGTTTATTGAACATTCGTAGAGGAACTCATCTGAATTGATGTATGTTCTGTCAGCGAAGATCTTACGTCCAGCCATATCCTGAACTTCAACGGTTGCATCACCCTTGAGGTTGTGGATACGAGCCTTCAATTGTGTTGTCAAAGTAGAAGCTGGGTTAGGCCATACCTCCATTGAAGGTTTAACATTTTCAACACTTACTGATGATAATGAAGGAGCTACTTGAGGAGCAGTTGCTTGTTGTGGACCTGCTGGAATTACATCGCCCTCAACACTGATTGATATTGAATCAGTAGAAAGAAGTGTAAATATTGTAGGTCTTCC
>CADBTU010000083.1 GCA_902797625.1 uncultured Bacteroidota bacterium
CACACGCAAGTCCAATGCCACTTGTAGCACCTGTAATCATCACTATCTTATTCATAATCTTCGTACTTACTAAAAAAATATTTCGAGCCGCAAAGATACTCTAAAAAACGACACAAATAATTATTTGTTTCCGCTAAAAATCGCAGGTTTTTGTCGGTAGCTATCTCGTAGCGCAAGTTTTAATGTTTATTAAAATTGTGAAAAAAAGATTACTAATTAAACTCATTTTGAGGGATTGTCTTATAAAATCCAAAGAATAAAAAATTTTATATTTTTGCCAGATTTTTGTTTTATATTATAAATTATAAATTATGTCAGTAATTAAACCTTTTAAAGGATTTCGTCCTCCAAAAGAAATCGTAGAAAAACTTGCTTCACGTCCATACGATGTTCTAAATTCTGAAGAAGCCCGCAAGGAAGCTGAAGGTAACCCTTATTCACTTCTGCATGTAACAAAAGCTGAAATAGATCTTCCAGCAGGCACAGATGAACATTCTCAGGTAGTGTATGATAAAGTTGTGGAGAATTACAACATGTTCAAGAATAACGGTTGGTTAGTTCAAGATGAAGACGAGAAACTATACATCTACGCGCAAACTATGGATGGTCGTACTCAATACGGTATTGTTGCTTGTGCTTATTCAGAAGACTATGTAAACGGAATTATTAAAAAACACGAACTCACTCGTAAAGATAAAGAAGAAGATCGTATGATTCACGTGCGTATCACTAACGCTAACGTTGAACCTGTGTTCTTCGCTTATCCTGCACACAACGAGATTGATGAGATTGTTGCTAATATCGTTAAAAACCAAAAACCTATTTACGACTTCGTAGCTAAAGAAGATGGTTTTGGACATACTTTTTGGGTTATTGACGACAAAACCACTATCAACCGTATTGTTGAGATATTCGCAAATGAAATTCCCGCTATGTACATTGCTGACGGACATCACCGCTCGGCAGCTGCGGCTCTCGTTGGTCAAGAGAAAAAGAAAAACAATCCTAACCATACTGGCAAAGAAGAATACAACTACTTCATGACAGTGATTTTCCCAGATAATCAATTGAAAATTATTGATTATAACCGAGTTGTTAAGGACCTAAACGGAAATACTCCAGAAGAATTTATCGCAAAATTACAAAACTCTTTCGTTGTAGAGAAGATGGGAGCTGACATCTATAAACCTTCTAAACTCCACGAATTTAGTATGTATTTAGGTGGTGAATGGTATAAGATGACTGCCAAGGAAGGTACTTACAACGACTTAGACCCTATTGGTGTTTTGGATGTTACAATTTTATCTAATCTTGTTCTTGACAAAGTGTTGGATATTAAAGATTTGCGCACTGATAAGCGAATTGACTTCGTGGGTGGTATCCGTGGATTGGGTGAGCTAAAACGCCGCGTTGACAATGGCGAAATGCAAGTAGCTTTTGCCCTCTATCCTGTTTCCATGAAACAACTCATTGATATCGCAGACTCAGGCAATATCATGCCTCCTAAAACAACATGGTTTGAACCTAAGTTGCGTTCTGGTCTCGTTATCCATGAATTAGAATAGTATTAACGAGAATTATTCAATATGTTTAAGGTTCCTGTATTACTAATCTTATACAATAGAATAGAGGAAACACACGACGTATTTCAAGTATTACGAACTGTGCAACCAACTCAATTGTATGTCGCTGGCGACGCACCTATTAAAGGCAATGTTCTTGACACTATGCATTGCTATCAGACGCGCGCTGTAATACAACCCGAGTGGCCGTGCCAAGTTCATAAATTATGGCAAGAAAATCATCTGGGAAAATCCCAGATGATTTTTGAAGCCATCAACTGGTTCTTTGAACACGAAGACGAAGGCATTATCCTTTTTGAAGACACTCTTCCAGGATACGACTTCTTCCCTTATTGTGAAGAACTCCTCGAAAAATATCGTAATAATAAAAAAGTCTTCAGTATCGGCGGTTCCTATTTGAGGCATAGAAGCCGTCCAAGATACAAAAAAAGAATGCGAAAAAGTTTATCCTCTTACTTTTTCTCCGCTTACGCTTCTACTTGGGGCTTCGCAACTTGGAAGAATCGCTGGACAGACTTTACTTTATCTTTAGATGGGTACACTAAAGAATCATTCGAACAAATCATCAACCCTTACCTAAAGGATAACAAACAAAAAATATATTGGATAAACCGCCTCAATATTATAAAGAAACAAAAGGCTCCTTATTGGTTCTATCAATATATATTCCATATTTGGGCACATCAAGGTTTGTGCATAAACCCTTACCTGAATTTGGTTACCAACCTCGGCATCAAAAAAAATGAACAAAGAAAACTTCGCAGACTACGCCGCAATGCCTACCCAATTATGCCCCTCACCCACCCTCATAACGTGGAACAAGACTACAAAGAGGATAAATACATGTTTAAACATCTTTTTAAAAGAGCTTACCTTAGACTATTCAAGGAGTGGTTGATACTATCAGGAAACAAACAAAACGACTGATATTGTGTATATTAAATCTCTTAAAACGCCATCTATAATCAGAAATATACTTCTGCTGGTGGCAACGTTGTTGTTTTATAATCTGACTGTTGCCCAAACGGACAATAAGTTGGATTTTGTTTTAAATTCTGATTACACTTATCTCTCTAATAATCATGATTTTGTTCGTAGTTATGAATCTTATTACAAAACTCAACCTCTTACTAACACTAATAATAACTATAACATCACAACTATTTATCCAACCGTTATTTCATTTTCTAATATAGAAATCGACAGCGTTATTTGTGAAACAGATCTACCTTTTACTTGGAATGGAGAAATTTTTACTCAATCAGGAAGCAAATCGCATACTTTTATTTCTAATAATGGCTCCGATAGCATAATCACTATGAACGTTATTGTTGCTCCTATTCCAGAAATAACGATAACTGGTGTTTTAGCTATTTGCGACAACTCTCTAACTATACTTACAGCTTCTGGCGGCTCAAAATTCTTATGGTCCACAGGCGACACTACGAAAACTATAACTATTTCTTCTCCAGGTCTTTATACTGTTACTGTAACCGATACAAATGGATGTTCTAACACAGCACAACAAAACATCAATAATATTGTCATAAACCCTATCATTAAAACAAATATTAACAATATGTGCGCTGGGGAAACAAATCTCTTTACCGTAGGAAAAGATACAACTTCCTCAATAGTGATAGGATCAAATAAAACCACACTTTCTCGAAGTGAGACAATATTTCTTCCCGACGGAATCTACTGTCCACCTCTTGGATGTTCATATCGTTCCCCTCTTACTTTCGATGCTTTTGAAGAGGGTGCAGTTGTAGAATCTATTAACGATATTCTTTATGTCAGACTAAATATAGAACACTCATACGCTGGAGACCTCTACATAAATATCACATGCCCTAATGGACAAAAAGCCGATATTTTAAAATATAGCGATGTAACTTCCAATCAATCTTCTTATTGTAACGAAAGTATTCCATCAAGTTCAAAAGGATGGTCATCTGGTAACAACTCTGGATATGGCACATTTTTCGGATATGCTAACGACAATGAAAGTCCGCATAGTTTATGCAATATAAATGCAGCGGGAAATGAGCCTGGCACTGGATGGAACTACTGCTGGTCAAATAATACATCTGAAAACTACCAATATGCAGAAGGCAACGGAAGTTTAATTTATAGAATTGAGAATAGAACTCAACTTTACCTAACCTACATACCTTATTTTCCTTTTAACCCAACTTATCGTTACGCGTTTGACTCATCTAATGTTGCAACAGGCACACAATTTTACCATCCAGACGAATCGTTTGAATCGCTTATAGGTTGCCCTTTGAATGGTGATTGGTATATAGAAGTTATTGATGGATGGCAAGAAGATAACGGATATATTTTCGGTTGGGAGTTGGCACTTGCACCGCATTTAGTACCATCAAATTTTAGCGATGTTACAAACGTTACCGTTGAAGGACCTTGGATTACAGCTATTTCTGATACCACCTTTGCTATTCACTCTCCTGACAACCTAAAAAACGATACTATAATAGATTATATGTTCCACTTCTTTGACGAATATGGTTGCTCTTACGATTCTACAATATCTATAAATTTCTTTAGTACAGACTCTTTATATATCCAACTCTCTGGATGCGATTCTGTTGTTTGGAACAACAACGCCTACAACTCGTCAGGTATCTACAAACACATTTTAAGCAATGATAATAATTGCGATAGCTTGATTTGCTTAGATATTGTAATTAAAAATAGTGCTAATTCTTCAGATTCTATCTTCTTAGTTGAAAACCAATTGCCATATCATTTCACTCCTCACGACACAATCTTTACTACTATTTCGCCAAATATTTTTTACTTTAACTATACTCTACAAACTTCTAACGGTTGCGACTCAACCATAAACCAAAAAGTTGTCGTTTTCCAAAACACTTATCAATCTTTTGACACTATTGTTTGCGAAAATAACTTTCCTTTTTTTTGGCTCGATCGCGAGTTTACTCACAAAGGAACTTTCGTTGATTCTACACTGAACTCTAACGGAAGCACTAACTACAGAACTTTTACTATTTCCATAGATACTCTTAAAATTGTGTCTAATAATATATCACACGTAATGTGCTACGGAGATGATACTGGTTCGGCATCTGTGATTGCAAGCGGCGGAATTTATCCCTATCAATATCATTGGACTGATAGTCAAGGTTTAACAATCTCTGATTTTTCACACATCGACAATCTATCTGCTGGAATTTATAACATTATGGTAACCGATAGCTATGGATGTTTTGACACTGCAACTATCACTATCAACACTTTGAATCCAGAAGCTAATGCTGGCAATATTTGGGGTTCGCAAGATATTTGTATCAACGATGAATTACAGCCCATTGTAGGCAACGACGCTATTGGCAACGGCATCTATCTATGGCAAATATCACATAATCTTACCACATGGACACAAGCTCCTGGTATTAACAATTTGAAAGACTATACTTATCCTGAAAATTTAATATCTGGCTCATATTGGTTTAGACGCGAATGGATTACTCCTAATTGCGGTTCTCTCTATAGCGATACTGTTTCTATCACTATCTCAGCCCCGAAAAACGATACTATTTATGGTGATGTTTGCTTAAACTCATCTTATCAAGAAAATGAATTTAACATTTTAGCTCAAGAAACTCAAACACCTGGAACGTTACAGTTTACAAGAATTATTGAAACAGAAAATTGCGATAGCATAGTTACTCTTTTTCTAAATGTAAATCCCTCTCATTCTGAAATTATTAACGATGAAATTTGTGAAGGTGATGGATATTATAAAAACGGATTCTCTATTCCTAAATTTCAGACTAAAGATATAACTTTTTTAGAGAAAACTCTAAACTTAACATCGGCACATGGCTGCGATAGTACTATTTTTCTTAACCTCACAATTATAGATACTTCTACCAAAATCATAAACCTCACTGATAACTTCTGCGAACAACTATCTGCAGAGCTCTTGGTGGAAACAAATATGAAAAACTTTTTATGGAGTACAAATGCTACAACACAAAATATAACAGTAAGACATCCTGGCTCTTATAGTGTCGTGGTTTCTGATGGAAATTGCTCTGTTTCAAGAAGTATCACAATTGAGAAATGTGAATGGAATCTATTCCTGCCCAATGCTATAACTCCAAGCCAGCAAAATTTAAATGATTATTTCTTTATTCCTGCTA
Organism: uncultured Bacteroidota bacterium; assembly: GCA_902797625.1. GTDB lineage: Bacteria > Bacteroidota > Bacteroidia > Bacteroidales > WCHB1-69 > F23-D06. The sequence continues at coordinate 5,777 of CADBTU010000083.1, forward strand.
ATATTCAAGATGAAATCTCTTCTCTTGAAGTATATATTTTTAACAAATGGGGTGAAGTTGTTTTTCATTCTAATGATAAAAATTTTAGATGGAATGGCCACGTAAATGGTAAAATAACGATTGATACAATATATCTTTACATGATTAAATATAGAGATTTGAGTGGAAAACCTGGAACAATTAGAGGTACTATAACCGTATTATAGATTTTAGTTATGGAAGAATTATTCGAAACATCAGTTTCTGTTTTAACAGATTTAGTAAAAGAGTACTCCTCAAATGAGATAATAAAATACAGCCCATTAGCTCAATCAGGCTCTCGACGCAGATATTTTAGATTTATTCTTGAAGATGGAAACTCAATAATAGGGGTATATAATGAGGATATTGCTGAAAATATTGCTTTTTTTACTTATTCCGATTTTTTTCTTTCAAAAAACCTTAATGTCCCAACTATTCTAAAAATTCATAACGACAAAAAACACTATTTGATTAACGATTTAGGAAAAGAGACTCTTTATGATATTATCTGCAATACAAAAAAAGAAAACTCTGATTTTCAGAGAGTTATAAGATATTACGAGAAAGTTGTTGCCGCTCTGCCTAAATTTCAATTAACTAATCGTGAAGGCTTAGACCTTTCTGTAGCTTATCCGCGCGCAGCCTTCGACCGACAATCTATGCAATGGGACCTCAACTACTTCAAATACTACTACCTTAAGATGGTCAATATTCAATTCAATGAACAATTGTTAGAAGATGACTATCAAGCTTTTATGGACTATCTTCTCTCTGTTGACAGTAACTATTTTCTTTACCGTGATTTTCAATCCAGAAATATTATGGTGCAAGGTGATGATGTTTATTTTATTGATTATCAAGGAGGTAGAAAAGGTGCTTTGCAATACGACATCGCATCTTTGCTCTACGATGCCAAGGCGGACCTTTCTCCCGACATTCGTAATTATTTATTAAACAAGTATTTAGACGAATTAGAAAAACATATACTCGTTGATCGTGAAAAATTCAAATCATACGTCAATGCTTTTTCTCTTATTAGAATAATGCAGGCAATGGGAGCTTACGGCTACAGAGGCTATTTTGAGCGTAAAGCACACTTTTTACAAAGTATTCCATACGCTATCAATAATCTAAAATATCTTCTAAAAAATAATTCTTTACCTGATAACCTTAAAGAGTTAAACAAAGTGCTTCGCGATGTTGTTGAGCATTATAAACCTATAACTATATCCAACTCCGACAATTTAACGCTTGATATTTGTAGTTTCTCATATAAAAAAGGAATCCCAGAAGATTATTCTGGCAACGGCGGTGGTTTTGTATTCGATTGTAGGGCTTTGCCAAATCCTGGTCGTGAAAAAGAATATCAAACTTTCACAGGTTTAGACGCTTGCGTTAAAGAATACTTACGAAAATACGATGAAGTTCAAAATTTTGAAAAACATATATTTGCGATAGTTGATATGTCGATTGACAACTATTTAGAACGGAAATTCACTCACTTATCGATTAATTTTGGATGCACTGGCGGGCAACATCGCTCAGTTTTCTTGGCCGAAAGTACTGCAACGCATATCCGTAAAAAATATCCTCAAGTTATTATAAATCTCAAACATACAAACCTACAATGAAGGATATTAGGAATATAGATTTCGTAGAATTAGAATCTTTTGTGATTCAAAATGGTGAAAAGAAGTTCCGAGCCAAACAACTTTGGGAGTGGCTATGGAAACGGGGGGCATCATCTTTTCAAGAAATGAGTAATCTATCTGCAAATTTTCGTAATAAACTTTCTGAAAATTTTACTTTTCACTCTGCTACTATAATTGATGAAATAATAAGTAACGATCAATCTGTGAAATTTATAATCCAGTTTCACGATTTAAAAGTTGTTGAAGGTGTTTTAATTCCTCAAAAAGATCGCGTAACAGCTTGTTTATCAACTCAGATAGGTTGCCCTCTCGCCTGCGCTTTCTGCGCTACAGGAACCATGGGATTCATCAGAAACTTGCACTACAGCGAAATAATTGATGAATATCTACTACTCAATAACCGCGCCAAAGAGATTTTCAACCATTCCATTACAAACATCGTTTTTATGGGAATGGGCGAACCGCTAACAAATATTGATAATACTATTAAATCTATTGAAATTTTAACTTCTCGTGATTGCTTCGGACTCTCACCATCGCGAATTACAATCTCAACTGCTGGAATTATTAAAGGTCTTAAAACATTAGCCGACAAAAACTTACGCTGCGGATTAGCTATCTCATTACATAGTGCCGACCCTGTGATTAGACGCGAACTGATGCCCGTATCTGAGTATAACTCTTTGAGCGACTTACAAAAAGCTATTTCTTATTATCACAATAAAACAGGTGATAGAATTACAATAGAATATCTTCTACTATCAAAAGTAAACGACTCAGAACGAGACGCAGAACTTTTAGCTCGTTTTTGTAGAGCATTTCCAGTAAAAATAAACATAATTGAATATAATCCCACTGATAACGCTCCTTTTCAAAAAAGTGATGCTCAAAGTCGCGAAAAATTTATAAACATACTGAATAGATGCAATATGGTGGTCAATGTGCGGCATAGCAAAGGGCAAGATATTGCCGCTGCTTGCGGACAACTCGTGAAGAAAAAAAGAATCTAAAACGAAAATTTATACTCTGCTCCTATTGACCCAAAAAATCCCTTTTCTTTCGTATAAGATTTCAACTTTGTTCCCTCTGAATTTGCATCAACTACTTTATCATATAAATAGTCTCCTAAAAAATAGAAAGAAAGCTCATTTTGCTTGTTTATCTTTATATCCAATCCCAAAGAACTGCGGTATCTGTTAATGTATATCCCTTTGAAACTTTGCAAAAACCATCCTGGCTCTCCTTTCTCGCTCCCTGAATCGGTGAGATACGTGGTTCCATCATAATTAGCACATATAACAGGAGCATTCAAAAAATTTCTGATCTCGAAATAGAAATAAGGTGTAAATCTTTTTACCTTATATTTGAACGTCAAACGACTCTTTAACTCAAAAGAATTGCGAGGATTTTGAAATTCGTTGAAATCTCCCATACGATGTGTCCATTGGAAACGTTCTTTTAAAGACATCGTAAAACCTCCAAATTTCAAACTCCCTTGTGCATCAACATAAACTCTGTGTCTGCAATTACCAAACGACGATGATGAGGAACTATATGGTGCTATCAAAGTGTAGCCAAGAGCAGATTTAAAATAGTTATTGACCTTATAACTTAAATCTAATGTCGTTTGTAAACGCTGAAATCCCTTGAAATTATTATTGAATCGAGCTTCTTCTTCGAGTGATATATGCAAACCCTTAATGATCTTCTTATCAACAACTACTGAAACACGAGCACCAAACTCTGGCTCTAAGTTCACATCAGTTTGAGCATTTACTACAACAATAGATACAAAGATTATATATAAAACTATAACTATCTGATTTTTAAACAATCTTCTCATATCCAAATAATAATTATGATTATTTCCACCCCCCTGGATGACCTCCGTTATTTCCAGTGTAAGTTGTTAAAGATACCGCAGTACCACCAGAAACAGCAGCAGTGAGATTTAACATATCATTACAAATATTTGTACCGCCAGAGATAGTTACTCCTGATTTCAACGCTGGTGAGGTTGCTCCTGAAATCACCAAAGTATTACCTCCATTAGAAGGGGTTCTAAATGTATAAGTTTTTGAACCCACAGTTAGCGCATACCAAGAATTTTTTGACCAAGAATTGGTAGAATAGCAGCTTTGCGTTAAAGAGGCATTTTTTTCTAATCCACCTATAGCCACTATAGTACCGCCTTGAATATAAAGTTTATATCCAGCTTCTGTATTTGCGTCAATAGCAACTTCTGGAGATTTTCCGCCTATAGCATATACAACACCACCTTTGATATAACAATTTCCATTTGCATCTATGCCATCGGCTTTGGCTGAGTGTGCACAAAAAACACCATCATTAATGGTGAAATCTCCACCTGAATTTACAGCATCGTCATTGGCAGAGTAGCTGTAAATTGTACCTCCTGCCACTGTTATGGCACTTTTCGATTCTATAGCTTCATTAGTTTGACATTCAACATTAACTTCTGCACCTAAAAACTGAATATTCCCTTGAAATTTTATTGCCTTTGAAGATACATCTCCCGCTGTATATGTTGCACCTGATGTAGTAATAGAAACTAAACCTCCCTTAAATGTTGCTGAACCATCACCATTGATTCCCTTTCCGCCAATTCCAGTATTGGTTATTGTGAGAATTCCTCCATTTATAACAAAATCACCTTTCGTTTTAACTCCTGCAGTACCTGAATAATTGAGGTCCTCATTGTCATAAGCGGCATTACCTGAAACAGTTATGGTTGTCTCTCCTCCGTCAATTTGCAATAAACCATCTGTACTTAATCCCTTTTTCGTATCTGCCATAGTCTTTATCGTGTTTGTACCACGAGATAATAGAATATACTCAGCACCACGTATTCCGTGCCCTGCTGTTGAAGTGATTGTTAAAACTCCTGAATTATTTATCTGCACCGAACCGTCTGAATTTATTCCCGACTTACCCTGAGCATCTATTTTTAGAGTTCCACTACCCCAAAAAATCAATTGCCCTTCACTAAAAATAACAGCCTTTTCGTCCTCTCCTGTAGGAGTGTTAGTATAATATCTTCCGTCTTCAAGAAAATTGTTTCCCCTAAATACAATGTGTGTTAAGTTTCCTTTACTTGGATTTGTTATACTTCCCTGAATATTTATTGCCGCTCCATTTGGATTGAAAATTGTTGCATCTGTCAATCTTATCGCTTGCTCTGTTGAACTGTATATTTTCAAAAATCCATTATTTGTACTTCCTGATACTTCATAAAGCACATTCTCAGTACCCGAATATTGTATTGTTACACCATTTCCAACCACAGCAACCGAAAAACTTTCATCTCTACCCGTAACCAAAGCGTCTCCCGACGAAGAAAAAACTATCTTCACCACTTTTGAATATTTGTCTTCTTCAAAATCATCGTCAACTACAATATTACCCGATGGGACTTTGTTAGTAATATTGTCTCTTTCACAATTAGTAAATAATATACATAAAATAAATACTATCGAAAAAAAAATTCCTCTTCTCATAATATTAAACTCATATAAACTCAACAACGTAAAAACAACTTTTTTATTATTTTTGCAAAAATTTTTCTAATGAAGCATTTAACCTTAACTTTTATAATCTCTTTTTTTGCTTTTTCGTTTATCTACGCTCAATCTCAATATAGGATAAAAAAATATGTTCTTTCGCAATTAGAAAATTATCCTAAAATTCATCTTCAAGACATCTACAAATCTTGTTATCAGGATTTTATGGGTGCAGAACATATAATTTCAAATAAAGAGACGGTTTATAAGTATATCGCTACAGAAATTGAAACACATGGATGACACACCTAATCCTAAGCTCTCTCTTGAACCTTGCGGAATTTATGGAAAACATATACGTTTTGAGCTTTCTATGGTGAAAAACGGAGAAATCAACACAACATTACTTACAGATTTATTTATTGAAAGTGTTGCATCAACCAAAAAGCATACAATTAAAGAATGGATTAAAAGATGGAAAAGAATAGAGAATGTTATTGATAAAATGAAAATATCTCTACCAAACCAAGAAAATGAAAAATTGTTTATTAGACAATTATTTGAAAGAGGTGAATATGCTTGTTCTCATAGTCAAGAATATAGGGAATCTTATAATCCACATTATAGAATTGTATCAAAAAGAGTGTTAAAAATCCATAAAATCAAGTTAGGGAATAATAGTAGAAGTAACAATAGATAATTGAGAGATTTGTAAAGTTTGTATTTTAGCAAAAATAGAAAAAAATGAATACGAAAATAACACGTAAAGACGTTTTCCGAGAGATTAAAAACTACTTTTTCATCATCATCGGATTAGCATTTTTCGCCTTTGGATGGTCGGCTTTTCTGATACCATACGGAGTGGCGGGCGGCGGCGTAGCTGGGGCTGCATCTATAATATACTTCGCCAACAATTCTATACCAGTAGGCTTAACAACATTTTTGATGAATGCTGTTCTCATAGCAATTGCATGGAGAATATTAGGTGTTAAATTCTGTGTCAATTCTTTGATTTGCACCTTCATCCTTAGTGGTTTCTTCTCGATTTTCCAAACATATATCAAGGAACCTCTTGTTGACGACATGTTTATGAGCGTAATTATAGGCTCATCACTTTCTGCTTTTGGTGTCGGAATGTCTATAAATTGGGGTGGAAATACTGGCGGAATCGACATAATTGCACTTATGGTTGGAAAATACCGCAACATTTCGTATGGTCGCGTGAGCTTGGCTGCAAATCTTTTGATTGTGGGGTGTTCTTATTTCATATTTCAAGACATTCAGCGATTAGTTTATAGTTTTGTGGTTCTTTTTGTATCAATTATAGTGTCTGATTTGGTGATTGATGGCTATCGACAAACCTACCAGTTTATGGTCTTTTCAAGGAAAAATGATGAAATTGCCAAGCAAATTAACACTAAGTTACATCGCGGAGCCTCTTTTCTGCGCGGATACGGTTCTTTCAAACACCAAGATAGCGACGTACTTCTAATTGTTGCCCATAAAACAGATAAATCTGATATAACAAGAATTATTAAGGACATCGATCCTGAGGCTTTTATAACAATAACTAAAACTGCCAGCGTTTTTGGTAAAAACTTCGACAATATCAAAATATGACACAATCTTTGGAAATCTTATCAACTAAGGTTAATGCAAAAATAAATATCGGTTTACATATTGTTGGTAAGCGCCCCGACGGATACCATAACCTGCAAACCATATTCTACCCCACTGATTTTTTTTACGACAATTTAACCGTAAAAAAGAGTGAAAAAGAGTTGGTTTTTCTTGTTGAAAGTTCCGAAAATATTGGAACTTCTGAGGATAATCTCTGTGTAAAAGCCTTCAGACTTCTTCAAAAAAAATATGGTATTTCTGGAGTTGAAATCTCTTTAACCAAAGGAATTCCGTCTGGTGCAGGTCTGGGGGGCGGCTCTGCCGATGCCGCTTTCACCTTAAAACTGCTTAATCAGCTCTTCAACCTCTCGATTTCACAATTTGAACTCTCAGAATATGCACTAATGCTGGGTAGCGATGTTCCATTTTTCATCTCTAATGAGCCTGTTTTTGCAACAGGTAGAGGAGAAATTATGACACCGCTAAATCTTGATTTATCGAAATATGAGTTAAAAATAGTTAAACCAGATATAAACATTTCAACCAAAGAGGCATACGAATGTATCACTCCTAAACAACCACAATCTTCTTTAATAGAACTTATTAAATCACCTATCGCAAAATGGAAAAGCCTAATAATAAACGACTTTGAAGAGTCTTTGTTCAAAAAATATCCAGTTTTGGCAGATACTAAGCAAAAACTTTACGATGAAGGCGCTGAATACGCCTCAATGTCTGGCAGTGGTTCAGCATGTTTTGGTCTATTCAAAAAATAATTTATGAACTATTCACATAGTCAGCATTGCATTTCTATTGCGCCCAATGTCTGGCGCAACAACAAACCAAGTTGCTCTTTCCGAATCGCCGCAAACGGCATACTGTGATGGCTGGTATGTGGCAGATGAATATCATAAGTTACTGTTTTTTAGAAGTTTTTAGCCATTCACGTTGAGCCTTTGTGCGGAAAC
>CADBTU010000084.1 GCA_902797625.1 uncultured Bacteroidota bacterium
CCAGAATTACGATTGTTTTGGCACGGCACTCCGCAAACCACAAATCTGCCATCTTTCAGCAGTGCTTTCCCGCAATTAAACACGGCTGTTGTTCCAAATCCTTCTGCATAATTCCAAATACCCCCATTATTGTAAACCGAAATATGAAGAGAATCTGTCTGATGCAAGTAGGCATTATAATAACTGCCATATTCCGCCAAATAAACAACCCCATCATCAGACAAATAAAACGTCATTTCATCGTTGACTAACCAACGGGCGTTCTGGCGTTGATGCCATAAAAGCTTGCCATTATTCTCAAAAACAGCAACATCCGCGACATGCGAGATTCGTTTGCTGGATTTTGGTTTCAAAATGGTCAGAATGGCGAATTTGGAACGATCTGGAGAAAAAGCCATGCTGGAAAAAGAATACTTATTTCCTTCCAATGGCACTTGGTAGAAAGAGGTGAAAGGTAACTTTTTAATTGCCTTGTTAGAAACAGAAGCGGGAACAGGTGCTCTAAGGTAATCCAAAGATTTTGTTTTATTATTTATGCCCTGCTTGATTGCAATCACCTGATTATCATAAAGATATGCAAAAACACAATCTAAATTGTCATCCAATTTTTGAGTTTCGATGGAATGGCTGCGCTTATCGTAACGGTGAATCAAAAAATCTTCGTAACCTCTTGGTATTCCAGGTTGTAGTGTCGCAAATACGATTTGGTCATCGTTTTCATCCAAAACCCATAAGCCTGCATTCCGCTCCATATTCACAGTAGGACCATTGAGGGAACTGTTTTGAGCAATGCTATATAAAAAAAGTACGCTGAGAAACAATGCTAAAAGAGCTGATTTTTTCATAATGATGATATATTTGATTTGCGTAACAAAAATACATTTTTTTCTATTTCAGGAAAAAATGTACTTTTGCCGCTATGAAAGGACGTAACGACAAGCCGCACATAGGTATTTTTGGGCGAAGGAACAACGGTAAGAGTTCGCTGATTAACGCCATCTCTGGACAGGAGGTTGCTATTGTGGATGACACCGCTGGCACCACTACCGACCCAGTGCGCAAATCCATTGAAATTTTCGGCATTGGACCTTGCATCATTATTGACACCGCTGGCATCGATGATGTGGGTAACATTGGGGCAAAACGAGTGCAGAAATCTTTGGAAGTTTTAAAAATCATTGATTTAGCCGTTCTCGTTATCACCGATTACGAGGTGGGCATCCCCGAAAGAGAGCTGATGCAACAGTTTCGTCAATTCGAACTTCCGTACCTTATCGTCAACAACAAAAGCGACCTCTGCACATTGCGCGATTTAGAAGTTGATGGTTGCAAAATTCTTAATATCAGTACAAAAACGCACAACGGCATTGACGAGATGCTGCAAGAAATAGTGCGAATGATGCCCGAATCGGCGTATCGCACTCGCTCGATGCTTGGCAACCTTATTGGCGAGAGCGACGAAGTATTGTTAGTTACCCCTATCGATTCTGAAGCTCCTGAAGGCCGACTCATCCTCCCGCAAGTGCAAATGATTCGCGACGTGCTTGACAACGAAGCAATTGCCATTGTGCTGAAAGAAGATAATGTGGCGGATTACCTACAGAACCATCGCGCTCCGAAATTAGTCATCACTGACAGCCAAGCGTTCCATAAGGTAGAGAAAGAGGTGCCAGAAAATATTCCACTGACGGGATTCAGCGTGGTATTGGCACACCAGAAAGGTGAATTTGATGCATATATTGAAGGTACCCCGAAACTGCGATACTTGCATGATGGCGACCGTATCCTGATGTTGGAATCATGTACACACATTACTTCATGTGAGGACATTGGGCGGGTGAAACTACCAAGACTTATACAAAAGTTTACTGGCAAGAAACTGCAATTCGACTTTGTTTCTGGTCTTGACCAAATTCTTGATATCCAACAATATGCGATGGTTATCCAATGCGGCGGATGCATGGTTACCCGCAAGCAGTTGAAAGAGCGTTTGCGCCCAGCCATCGAGGCACAAATTCCTGTTAGTAACTATGGAATGGTTTTGGCTTACGTCAACGGAATATTTGACCGAGCTGTGGCACCGTTTCTCCGATAATTACCCACTCTTACGTCCTTTTTTATACTTTAACTCGTTAATTGATTCACTGAATAACAGGATTGTCGAAGCCTTTCGGGGGCAACCACTTCGAAAGGCAGAAGATATTTATCGATACATACAAAAATATTTCTTCCATGCACATCAAAACCTCAAGATCTTTTCATAGACTTTTTGCATTTATTAAAGAATATACCTTATTGATTATTAAATGATTATAAAAAGTATCACGTCAAAGACTTTCACTCGCAAAGGGTTTGCAAGAATAGCAAGTTGGCTTAACATTTTTATTTAATCAGCGTAAAATTAGAAAATTTTATGTATGTTTGCGCGTTTTAAATTTTGGGATATAATGTTTACAGGTATAATAGAAAAAACAGGTAAAATAGTTAAAATTGAGAAGGATAGAACAAATTACGATTTCACATTGGAAGTAGATTTTGCCGAAGAACTCTCCATAGACCAAAGTATGGCTCACGACGGATGCTGTCTTACAATTGTAAAGATTGATAAAGATAAGAAACAATATGTGGTTACCGCTATGGAAGAGACAATGCTGAAAACAAACCTCGGCACTTGGCAGGTTGGAGATGAAATCAACCTTGAACGTAGTATGCGTATGGATGGTAGATTTGATGGTCATATTGTGCAAGGTCATGTGGACCAAACCGCTGTGTGCGAAAAGGTTGTTGACGAAAATGGAAGTTGGCGTTTCTATTTTACATACGATGCAGAAAAAAATAATTTTACCGTACCTAAAGGATCTATATCCGTAAACGGAGTGAGTCTTACAGTTGTAGATTCTGAAAAGGGAAAATTTTCAGTTGCTATAATTCCTTATACTTACAAAGTTACTAATTTTCACAACTTTAAACCAGGTTCAATTGTGAATATAGAGTTCGATGTCTTTGGAAAATATGTGCAAAAACTTCTTGAAGAATATTTCAATAACAATAAGTAATAAATCACTTTTTTTTACGTTGTAAAATGTTCATTAACTAAAATTAACCTCGTTGAAAGTAAAAAAAACAAATATAAAGCTTTTAATTTTCGTAGTTGTGACTTTTATTGGAGTCATAATGTTGGGTTGTTCAACACAGAAGAACACCTTTCCAAATCGCGCTTTCCATAACGTAACTTGCAAATATAATGTTTATTGGAACGGAAATCAAGCGATGAAAGATGCGGAGAAAGAAATAGCTAAACTTTCTAAAGATAATTTCACCGTAACTCTGCCCATATATAATTATCCCGATAAATCAGATTTAGGGCCTTCTCTATCGCATTTAGATCGCACGATTGAAAAATCGTCAAAGGCAATACACAAGCATTCTATGCTTATAAAAGGTAAAGAATACGTTAAAACAATTGACGATGCCTACTATTTGATGGCAAAATCATATTTTTACAAACAAGATTATCAACAAGCTCAAAGAGTCTTGAACTACATAGTTCACAATTATCCCAAATCTAATGTTTATGATGAAGCTCAAGTCTTATTAGCAAGAACACTAATGCGACAAAGTTATTTTGCTGGAGCAGACGAGTTGTTAGAAACTATTCGTTATAAAAACTCAGGTAAGAAGAAAAAAAAGTTTGGAATTATCTTTAATGCAGCTAAGGCTGAATACCATAGAACTGCCCCAGATGGAGATATTCAGGAGGCAATAGATTACATACAAGCTGCCATTGACTCTCGTCCTAAAAAGGATTTTCGTACGCGCTTGCAATTGATTCTTGGTGAACTCTATGAAGAGCTTGGTCAACAAGCAGAAGCACAAAAACAATTTAAGAAAGTTATCCAAAACTCTTCAGAGTATGAGATGACTTTCTGCGCCCAAATGCACATGGCAACAAATTACGATGGCAGTGAATCAAATAGAAAGACTATTGTTAAACTGCTTGAAAAGATGTTAGAAGATAAAAAAAATGAAAACTATCGAGACCAAATATACTACGCCCTTTCAGAGATTGCCAGAATAGATGAGGATGATGATTTACAAATAGATTACTTGGCAAAATCTGTTGCTGTATCTACTGAAAATAATTATCAGAAAACATTCTCAGGAGTAACCCTTGCAGATTTATACTTTGAAAAGAATGAATATAGAAATGCGCAACATTATTACGATACAGCAATGATGTTTATTCCCAAAAACTATCCAAACTATGAATTGATTCAAAAGAAATCAAATGTATTGAAAGATTTAGTAGAAAAATTAGACGAAATTGATCTTCAAGATAGTTTGTTGCGAATTGCAAATCTTTCCGAGCCTCAACGTAAAGCCTGGGTTAAAAAGATGATAGCAAATTACACTGAAGCTGAGAGAAAAGCCGCAGCAGAAGAGGCTGAACGTATGCTTGCAATGCAAAACGCAGCATCTTATACTAATATCAATACCAATAGTTCTAACGGAAAATGGTATTTCTATAACCAAGCTCTTGTAACATCTGGACAACAAGACTTCTACAGAAGATTTGGAAACCGAAAACTCGAAGATAACTGGTTTATTAGTAATAAAGCTCAAATATCATTTGAGGATATGGCTTTGTTAAATGATCCTTCTCTTGCAAAAGATACAACAGATTATGATGAAGATGGAAATCCTATTCCAAAACGCGAGACTGACCCCAAAAAAGAGGCTTATTATTTGCAAGATCTCCCTCTTACTCAGGGCGCAAAAGATACAGCAAATGCTATAATAGCAAAAGATTTATATGAAACTGGTTTTATGTATCACGATTTACTTAATGATACTAAACGCGCTTGTAACTCTTTTGAAAATTTACTTAAGCGTTATCCAAATAGCGAGTATTCTGTCCCAGCAATTTATATGCTATATGTTCTCTATTCTAATATCAACGACACAAAAGCTTCAGAATATAAAAATATATTGTTGACAAAGTATTCTGATACTGACTATGCAAAACTGATACAAGACCCTATGTATTATCAAAAGATAGCGGCTAAAGAGAAAATATTGGAAACTCGTTATGCTGAAGTTTACGATGACTTTATCAATAAACGATGGGAAAATGTTGTTGTAGCAGCTGATGAAATAATCCCAATTTGTCAAGATATGACACTTAAGTCGCAATATAGCTACTTGAGAGCAGTTGCTTCGGGGCAGTTTTATAATAAGGATTCCCTAATTGTTAATCTCACAAAGGTTATTTCTGATTTTAAAAGCTATCCTGTTGCAGATTTGGCAAGGGTCTATCTCTCAAATTTTTCTAATGAGGAAATTAAAAAAAGTTTAGGAATTATTGAAACTGATACAACAAAAAATGTAATTTCGCTCGTCAATAACGAGCCTAAACAGCAGGATAAAACATCGTTTGTCTATAACCCTTCTGAACAGCACTATGTAGTACTACTTGTTAAAACTGCGTATCTGCCACTTCAAACAGTAAAACTTGGACTTACTGATTTTAATAAAGAGTTTTTTAGTTTGAAGAAGTTGATAATTAGCAGTTTCTTTATAGATAACGAACGGCAGATGGTTACTATTTCGAAGTTTAATGATGGTAACGAAGCGATGGATTATTATAGTATATTGGTTAAAAATGACAAATATAAGGGAGATATTCAAAGCAGAAATATTGAAGTGTATGTTATGAGTGGCACTAATTACACTACATTTTACAATAAAAGAGACGAAAGAGATAGTTATCCACAATTTTTTAATGACAATTATTTGAAAAAGGAATAAATATAGTACAAAGCTTATGAAAGAGACAGATACACGAGATTATGTTGGCGGTGCAGTCAATGTTATAGCTCAAGGAACACAGTTACAAGGAAATATGGTAACCGCATCGGATTGCCGAATTGATGGGATGTTGCGTGGCAACGTAGAGTCAAAAGCAAAAATTATCGTTGGTCGCACTGGTATTGTAGAAGGCAATATTAAGTGTGCAAATGTTGAGGTAGAAGGAACTGTTAGAGCTGAGTCTCTCGTAGTTACAGAACTGATAGCCTTAAAATCAACTGCAAACATAACAGGTAATATTGAGACTACAAAAATATCAATAGAGCCAGGCGCAGAATTTTCAGGCAACTGTAAAATGCGTAACTCTCGCACAACAGGACAGCCCGCTCCACAACCTGAGAAAAAATAGTTGATGTCTGAAAATCAGCCCAATCCAAAAAAGTCGCCCCTTTATCAATATGCTGTATATTCAAATTTGGCTTTTGAGATGGGAGCTGTTATTGCTTTGGGAGTTTTTGGAGGCATTAAATTAGATAAATATCTAGATATTAGTCCGTTATTTACAATTGTTTGTTCACTTTTAGCCATTGCCTTGTCGTTATATCTTGTTATACGTTCAATCTCTAAAATGAAGTAATAAACATGGGTAAACAAATTCCAATAAAGAAGTTTTCTTTCCGAATAATTGTTTTTTCTGTAATAATTGCAGCTTTAGCAGCACTGTTTCAGTGGATTTTTCCAGATTATACTTCCCCAGCTTTGCCGTTTGTTGTGCTTTTCTTTTTTTTTATTACACTTTTCACTATCTTTATTGTTCTTCGGAACGACAACCCTTACAATCAACGACAGTTTCTGTCGGGCTATATGCTCTCGCGAATAGTTAAGATTTTTTCTTCTCTACTATTCCTCACTCTTTATATGTTTTTTAATAAAAAGGATTCTTTAAGATTTGCAATAGCTTTCCTTGTAATATACTTTCTGTTTGCTATCTTTGAAGTTTATCTTCTTAAGTTAGAAAATGATGATATATCTAAAAAAATTAAAGATAATAATAACAATATTGAATAATATAAGGTTATGAATACTTCACGACAAATAAAGGATAATTTATGGTATATTGGTGCTTCTGATAGACGTTTAGCACTTTTTGAAAATATGATGCCAGTGCCGCAAGGTACTTCTTATAATTCATATCTTTTGATTGATGAAAAAACAGTTTTATTAGATACTGTAGATCAGTCAATTAGCGCGCAATTTTTAGAAAATCTAACAACTCTGCTTAAAGGTAGAACTCTTGACTATATTATCATTCATCACGTAGAACCCGACCATTTGGCATCTCTTAATGAAGTTTTAGTTAGATTTCCAAAAGCCACAATTGTGTGCAGTATGCAGGCGGCTAAGCTAATAAAACAATTTATGGATATTCCTGAAGATGCTAATTTTCAAACAGTTAAGGAAGGTGATAAATTGTTGATAGGAAAACAAACCTTTAATTTTATTGGAGCTCAGATGGTTCATTGGCCAGAGGTTTTAGTGTCGTACGAATCATCAGAAAAAATACTGTTCTCAGCTGACGCTTTTGGAACTTTCGGTGCGCTAAGCGGAAACCTATTTGCCGATGAGCTTGATTTTGATTTAGATTGGATGAACGAAGCGCGTCGCTATTACACAAATATCGTTGGTAAATATGGATGTCAAGTGCAAAATCTTCTAAAAAAAGCAACTGCACTTGATATTTCTATGATTTGTCCATTGCATGGACCAATTTGGAGACAAGATTTAGCAAAATTTATTGAAAAATATGACTTTTGGAGTCGTTATGAACCTGAAGACCGCGAAATTTTGATTATTTACGGTTCTATGTATGGCCATACTGAATCAGCTGCAATGGTTTTGTCAGGACTTTTAGCCGATAAAGGTTGTAAAAATATAAAGATGTTTGATGTCTCTGCAACTCATGTTTCGTATTTAGTATCAGAGTCTTTTCGATGTAGTCATATAGTTCTTTTCGCACCTACTTATAATGGTGGACTTTATCCACCTATGGAGAACTACTTGTTAGATATTAAGGCTCATTTGCTTCAGAATAGGGTTTTTGCTTTGATTGAAAATAGCTCTTGGGCACCTGTTTCGGGTAATGCAGTTAAAACTATTCTCAGTGAAATGAAAAACACTACTATATTAGAGCCTGTTATATCATTTAAATCTTCAATGAAAGATTCTCAAAGAGCAGAACTTGAAGAGCTTGCTGATGCTATCGTAAAATCAATATAAGTTAAAATGTATAAAATCGTCAAGAAAGAGGAATTAGGTCAGGATACTTTCTTAATAGATGTTGAGGCTCCGAAGATAGCACATTCATCGTTGCCTGGTCAATTTGTAATTGTTAAAGCTGATGAGTTTGCAGAACGAATTCCTTTAACTGTAAGTGATACAAATATACCTGATGGAACTATTACATTAGTTATAAAGGCAATAGGAATATCTACAAGAAAAATTGTCTCTTTTGCTGTTGGCGATTTTTTTCACGATGTTGTTGGTCCATTAGGAAAACCTTCTGCTTTTATTTTTCGTCCAATAGAACAACTTCGCAGTTCAAAATATTGTTTTATCGCTGGAGGAGTTGGTATTGCTCCTGTTTACCCGTTAGTAAAGTGGATGACAGCTCACAATATTGAATGTGATGTTATAATTGGAGCAAGAACAAAGTCTCTGCTATTTTATGTTGAGCATTTCCGTAGAATAACAAATAACCTTTATATAGCTACTGACGATGGCACTATGGGTTTTAAAGGAAATGTAACTCAAATGTTATCACAACTCGTTGAAACAGAAGGCCGTCATTATGATGAGATAACCGCTATAGGACCTATGATAATGATGAAATTTGTTTCATTAAAAGCTAAAGAACTTAATATACCATGCGTTGTAAGTCTCAACTCGTTGATGGTTGATGGTACGGGAATGTGTGGAGCTTGTCGAGTTCAAATTGGCGGAGAAACAAAGTTTACGTGTGTTGATGGACCAGAGTTTGATGGTACGTTGATAGATTTTGATGAATGTATGCACCGTCAAGCGATGTACGACCACATTGAAACTCGCAA
>CADBTU010000085.1 GCA_902797625.1 uncultured Bacteroidota bacterium
TTGCGATTCGGTTTCATAGAGGTTCTGTAATTTATTGTTAAATATTTGCAGAATGTGTGAAATCTTGATTTGGGTTGTTTTGTGTCTGTAGGGGCGAATGAATATTCGCCCCTACAAATGCAAAAATAATGTTTTTTTTAATATATCGACAAAAATAATGCGTTTTCGGGGGGGGTAAATATCTGTAATTCAATATGTTATATATATTGAATTGTGTTTTGGTTACAAAATGCAAACCGAAAATGACGGAATTTTTGGAAGAAAATATGGAGGGTACTGTTGAGATGCAATATAAACCGAACAGGTGATTTTATCTTTATAAGTGAAAATCTAATAAAAAAAGACCAACCTAAAATCACTTTTTAGTCGGTCTCTTTTTATCTTCATTATACGTTGAATCGTATATGGAGGATGTCGCCGTCCTGTACTTCGTAATTCTTGCCTTCGACAGCCAATTTACCAGCCTCTTTGCATTTAAGCTCCGACCCATATTTTACAAGGTCGTCGTATTTGATAACCTCAGCGCGTATGAATCCACGTTCTAAGTCGCTATGGATAACGCCCGCCGCTTGTGGAGCAAGCATTCCACGGTGTATAGTCCACGCACGGTTTTCTTTACCTCCAACGGTGAAAAATGAAATAAGATCCAACATTTTGTATGCTGCACGAACTACTTTGTTAACACCAGGCTCTGTTAATCCAACGTCTTCCAAAAAAGCCTTTCGATCTTCTACATTATCTAATTCTGCAATTTCGGATTCTATCTTTGCTGCAATAACCAACATCTCTCCACTATGTTCTTCAACATATTTTTTTACAGCTTCAGAGTATGAGTTACCAGTGATGGCATCATCGTCGTTTACATTGCATACGAATATTACTGGCTTTTCAGTTAATAACATCATATCAGCAACTACTGATTTCTCTTCAGGAGTTGTTTCTAACGTTCTAACATTCTGGAAACTTTCAAGATGCTCTTTGTATTTTTTTAGAATTTCATAGTCGTGTTTTGCTGCCTTGTCGCCTACTTTTGCTGCTTTTTCAACTTTAGTTATCTTGCGTTCAATTTGCTCCAGATCTTTACATTGCAACTCGAAATCCACAATTTCAATATCGCGAACAGGATCAACAGAACCCTCTTCGTGGGGTAGAGTAGGGTTGTCGAAACATCTTAACACATGAATGAGCGCATCACATAGACGTACATCTGCTAAAAAACTGTTACCGATACCAGCCCCTTGACTTGCTCCCTTGGCTAAACCAGGAATGTCAACAATGTCAAGATTTGCGTACACTAATTTGTCGGCTTGAATGAAAGTGTTTATATGAGCAAGACGTTCATCAGGAACAGCACAAACACCTATGTTAGATTTGTTTGTACTATATGCAAATTCTGTAACTGCAGCTTTTGTATTAGAGATACAATTAAACATCGTGGTCTTACCAGAGTTGGTAAGTCCTACTATTCCGCATTTTAAACCCATATCAATAACTTCTTATTAAAAACCTAAAACAACATCTTCAACACGCTCAATCTCTGGAAGATAAGTCTTTAAAGTCTGTTCAACACCATTTTTAAGTGTCATCTTTGCGTGAGGACAAGTTCCACAAGCACCTTGAAGACGTACTCTTACAATATTTTCGGGAGTAAGTTCTACAAATTCTATATTTCCTCCATCTTCTTGTAAATAAGGACGAATTTGATCAATTATGGATATTACTTTTTGTTCTAATGTAGCTTCACTCATATTCTTAAATTTGGTTGCAAAAATAATAAAAAGGTAAATTCAACACTTAAATTTCCAAAAAGTTTTTTTGGTACTATTTTACGCTGAAAATTTTTAGATGTTAAAAAAAACAGACAATAGGTTGTGATGCAATAAAAATATCTTAATTTATAGTACAAAACCAAGATATGTTCAATAATACGCTCTCAATCGAACGGTAAGGAATTTTAAAAGAGATTATGGTTGTAGCAATAAAAAATTATATCTTTGCCAACTTTAATTTATAGATAACGAAATAAAAATATGGAAAATATCGACAACAAAGGCAAGTTGTTAATATACAACACATTAACAAAAAGAAAAGAACTCTTTAAACCTGTTGTTCCCGGCCACGTTGGCCTCTATGTTTGTGGTCCTACTGTTTATGGTGAACCGCACCTTGGTCACGCACGTCCTGCTGTTACATTTGATGTTGTATTTCGCTATCTTTCACACATTGGATACAAAGTTCGCTATGTGCGCAATATCACAGATGTTGGACATTTGGAGCACGACGCTGATGAGGGCGAGGATAAGATAGCTAAAAAGGCACGTCTCGAACAACTTGAACCTATGGAAGTTGCACAATACTACATGGACAGCTATCACAAGGCGATGGACGCACTTAACGTGAAAGGTCCATCGATTGAGCCACGTGCTTCTGGACATATTATTGAGCAGATTGAAATGGTGCAGAAAATTCTTGATAAAGGCTACGCATACGTTTCTGAAGGCTCGGTTTATTTCGATGTTGCAAAGTTTGATAAGGATTTTGGCTATGGAAAACTCTCAGGGCGCATTCTTGATGAACTTATCTCCAACACCCGCGAATTAGACGGCCAAAGCGAAAAACGTAATCCTGCTGATTTTGCTCTATGGAAAAAAGCTTCACCAGAACATATCATGCGTTGGAATTCACCTTGGAGTGTCGGATTTCCTGGTTGGCATATTGAATGTACGGCCATGAGTACTAAATATTTAGGAGAACAATTTGATATTCACGGAGGCGGTATGGACCTTCTTTTTCCGCATCACGAGTCGGAGGTGTGCCAAAGCACTGTGGTTAATGGCAAAAGCTCTGTGCGCTATTGGATGCACAACAATATGATAACCATCGAAGGTCAGAAGATGGGCAAATCGTTAGGGAATTTTATCACTCTTAATGAGTTTTTTACAGGTAAACACGAAAAGTTAGAAAAACCATACTCTCCAATGACTATTCGTTACTTCGTACTTCAGGCATCTTATCGCGGCACTGTTGATTTCAGTAACGCCGCCCTGCAATCTGCTGAAAAAGGTTTAGAAAAACTTTACAACGCAGAGCGGCATCTTGATTCATTAAAAGCTAATGGCAAATCCACCGAAAACATACAAGCGTTACAAGAACGTTGCTACGAAGCTATGAACGATGACTTCAACACTCCGAAAGTTATAGCAGAACTTTTCGATGCGGTGCGTATCATCAACGCCGTGAAAGACGGCCACGCTACACTTACAGCCGATGACATTGAGCTCCTCAAAACTCTGTTCAGAACTTTCTTTTTTGAAATACTTGGTATAAAACCAGAATTAGCCCAGGGCGACTCACGCGAACACGACGCTTTAGAAAAAGCTATGGCTCTTGTCCTTGAAATGCGAAAAACAGCAAAAGAAGAAAAAAATTGGACATTATCAGACAAAATTCGTGATGAACTTAATGCCGCTGGCATAGTTGTTAAAGATACTAAAGATGGTGCCGAGTGGAGCCTGTCTTAATTCAATGTAAAAATAGATCTTATGAGAAAAATAACAATATGTACAACTTTCTTCTTATCTCTTATCAGTATCGCTTTTTCTCAAAACGTCTCTTGCGAAGAAGCTTCTATTGCGGCTAAATCTTTCTTCCAGAGCCAAAATAAAACTTTTTCACATTGTGCTAAAATTATCGGAGATAAAAATAATCCCTTGTTATACATTTTTAACGCAGAAGATGCTTTCGTAATAGTTTCTGGTGATAAAAGTTGTATTCCAATTCTCGCATACATAGATTATCAAAAGTTTATTGATAATGATACCAACTCTCCTTTTAATATGTGGCTTAATAACTACATAACTCAGATTGAATACTTAAAAAAATACAATCTGTCAGACGAGAAAAATTTAAATCATTGGACTAATATTCTCAACGGAAAAACTTTTAATACAGATGCTGCTGTAGAACCACTTGTTCTTTCTCGTTGGGATCAGAATAAATTTTATAACTACTATTGTCCTAAAGATCTAAGCGGTCCAAACGGCAGAGTGGTAACAGGCTGTGTGGCTACGGCACTCGCCCAGCTTATATACTACTTCAGATTCCCTGAAACTGGTGTTGGGCAATATTCCTACACCGACGAACATTACGGAGTTCAGACAGCTAACTATGGTGAAACAATTTACAACTTCGATGCAATGTGCGACGTACCAACCTGTATAAATCCAGAGATTTCAAAACTAATGTACCATTGCGGTGTGGGTGTTGATATGGTTTATGGTCCGAATGGCTCGGGAATGTATAATCACAGTGCTGCCAAAGTGTTGAGAACATATTTCAAATACGCTCCAGAAACGGAGTATCTATACCGAGATTCTACAGATATGAATTGGGATAGCGTGATAGTACGCCATTTGAATAAAAATATACCCCTGTATTATGCTGGATGGAGCTTGCCAAATGTTAATGGACACGCATTCATTTGCGATGGATATAAGATGGTTGACAGCAACTATTATTTTCACTTCAATTTTGGCTGGGGTGGCTATATGGACGGTTATTTTTACACTGATAATCTTTTTGTGGGCGGCAGTAACTTTAACTTGGCACAGGAACTCATAGTGAACGGTTATCCTGATACAATGCAGTATGATTATCCTGAGATGCAGCCAATATCTGGCAACAAGACTCTTATCGCAATGCAAGGCACCTTCACCGATGGAAGTCAAAGCAACGCCCATTATCCCCAAAATATGGACTATACGTGGCATATAAAGCCACAATCTACAAATATTCAATCTATTTCGTTGAAAATTAGTTACAATATTTCTCTTGGCGATACTTTGAAATTATATGCTCAAAATAATCCAAATAACATCTACTATTTCACAAATTCTACAGATTTTTTTGAAATTGAATTAGAAGCAGAAGAAGTTTTTTTTCAATTTACAAGTGATACACTGTTTGAAAGCACTGGTTTTAGAGTTCATTATACTACGAAAGAAGAGACATTTTGTTTAGGAATGACGATGTTCAACTCTCCATCAGGAGCAATTGATGATGGCAGCGGAGATGCAATGTACAATAATTTTTCAGATTGTAGATTTAGAATTATGGCTACAAGCTATAGTGTTCTAACAATACATATTAACTATTTGGATTTAGAGGAAAATCACGACTTTATACATTTTTATAAGAATGTTGTAAGTGAGAACAATCGTTTGCTATCTCTTACTGGACATATTGAGGATACTACTATAATTTTTGAAGCTAATAGAATGACCATAATATTGGAAACCGATGAGTCTGGAACTGCTGATGGATTTTCTTTAGATTATACGGCTGGTTATGTAGGTGTATCAGATTTGGAAGATGATATAAGTGTCTTTCCCAATCCAACAAAAGACATAATTTCAATAGCTTCTGCCAAACATATAAATTATACCGAACTTTTTTCTGCTGATGGAAGAAGAATTTTTTCTTCAAATTTTGATGACGATAAGAACTATATTAGTTTAATAGGTGTTCCTATAGGGATGTATATTCTCAAAATATATGCCGAAGATGGGATTTTTACCAAAAAGGTTTTGAAGAAATAGTAGTTTTTAAAAAAGTGAAAAATAACAGCAACTCACCGCGAAGACAATAAATAGCAGAGCCCAGATAAAAGAGGGTATGCCAGTGATTTTTTTGAGATTTGTAGCATCGCATAGTTGATTTGGATTTTTTATCACAATAAACAACTGCTCAATTGTGGAGAAGAGCGATTCAATAAGCATTGTTGTGGCGTAAAACAATGAAAAATAGATGGTTATCGAACTTTCGGTATATATTAAATAACCGTTAAAAAAACAAAATGGTAATCCCCATAATATACCATAAATATTTCTAATCCAGAAAATAAGCATCACAAAAAAAATAATTGACAATGCTATTAGCAAAGCTCGGCTGAGGTTTGAATTGACGAGATAAGCAGCAATAAATGCGGCGGTAGAAGCTGTTAAATAGCCTGAAATAGCTACTAAGAAAGCAGCAAATTTACTTTTGATATTTGAAGATTCTGTAATTCCAGATGTATCTTTATTTAGTTCTATTCTCACAACTTTACCATCTAAAATTAGAGTCATTACAGCGTGTCCAAATTCGTGAATGCCTGTATTTATAGTACTGAAAAACTTTCCCACAACGGGTATTCTTGGAAGAATAAGAGACAGTGCTACAAAAAAGTAGAAAATAGGTATGCCATAATATTGCAATTCGAGAGCCATGATTAAGCTATTTAAGGGCGCAAATGTACCATTTATTCGCTAATTTTACAACAAGATTTTTTGTTACTATTCTGAATAAAATTTCATTGTAAACTCTCAATTAAATTTATATCTTTGCCGCCGTTTTTTAATAATACTAATAACTAAAAAAAATTTATGGAATCACAAGAACTTCTTCACCCAGAAAACTCTGAAATTCAGAACCAGGAGGTGAACCCAGAAGCTGCTAAGACAGCTCAAGACATTAATGAAAGCGCAACTCCTGAATCCGCTGTGGAACCTCAAAATGCGGAAAATCAAGCAGAAAAAGAACCAGTAGTTGCATCAGAACCTGCAGATGAAAAAAATGATACAGAAGCTACAATAGCTCAAGAAACTCCTGCAGAATTGGAAAAGCCAGAAGAAACACTTGAACAGGTGGAAACTGAATACTCTTCATTTAATTTGGAACAATGTGTTGCAGAAATGGAGAAATTGGTTACTGAACCTAATTTCAATGTTGTCAAGCAACGTGTTGGTGTACTTCGCTCTAAAGTACTTGAGTTTATCCGCGAAAAAAGACGCAAACTTCAAGCAGAATATGAGGCCGCTAAAACAGAAGCCCTCAATAAGGCTGCTGAAGAAGGACAAGAAGCACCACAAATTCCTGAATTTTCCTATGAACCCGACGAACTCGAAAAGCGTTTTAACGATGCTTTCCGCATCTTCAAAGATAATAAAGCAGCTTTCATAGAGAATTTAGAACAACAAAAAATTAAGAACTTAGAGTTAAAAAATAATATTATTGAAAGTCTTAAAAATCTTCTCGAATCAGAAACTAATCTCAAGGTTTTGAACGATAAGGTTAAAGAGTTTCAAGAGCAATGGAAAACTATAGGTCCTGTACCTCAAGCAGAATCAACCAATCTTTGGCAAAATTATCATTTCCATATTGAAAAATTCTTTGATATAGTGAGAATGAACCGCGAAATGCGAATGCTTGACTATAAAAAGAATCTCGAAATGAAACTTCAGTTGTGCGAAAAAGCTGAATCTCTTCTCCTTAATGATTCTATCAACCAGTCGTTTAACGAACTTCAAGAGCTTCACCGCCAATGGAAAGAGATAGGACCTGTTCCAGATGATAAAAAAGAAGAGATTTGGGAACGTTTTAAAACCGCTTCAGATCAAATAAATCAACGTCGTAGAGAACATTACGACAAGCTTTTTGCTGAAGAACAGAATAACTATAATGCTAAAGTTGTGCTCTGCGAACAAGCTGAAGAAATTGTGAATAAACCTGTTGAACAAATTTCTGAATATAACGATACAGCAGATAAACTCACTGAGCTACTAAATCTGTGGAAAACTTTAGGACCTGCTCCTGCAAAATTAAATGATGAAATTTGGATGCGTTTCAAATCAAATCTCGATAAGTTCTTCCAACAGAAAAAAGAGTTCTTCCAACAAATTAAGGATGTTCAAATGCAAAACTACAACCAAAAGTTAAATTTGGCCATTCAAGCTGAGGGTATTGCTGATAGAACAGATTGGAAGCAAGCTACAGACGAGATTCTCGCTCTTCAAACTGAATGGAAAAACATAGGAGCAACTCCAAGAAAATATTCAGATCAAATATGGAAACGTTTCCGTGCGGCTTGCGATAAATTCTTCGAAGCTAAATCTAACTATTTTAATAACGCTCAAACAGAGGAGACAGAAAATCTTCAAAAGAAAGAAGAACTTATTCAAAAAATTATTTCTTACGAATTTGGAGAAGATAGAAATGCTAACCTCGACGCTATGAAAGAGTATCAAAAACAATGGCTTGAGATTGGTTATGTTCCTCGCAATGAAAAAGATAGAATCTATACCGAATATCGTAATGCAATTAACAAACGTTTCTCTGAACTTAAAGTTAGTGCAGAGGATATTCGCCATAGTCGCTACCAATCTCGTATCAATGATATTATGCACAATCCTAATGCAGAAAAACTCATAGACCGAGAGAAAAATCTCCTTACAAATAAACTTGCTCGCCTAAGAGAAGATATAGTGTTATGGGAGAATAACTTAGGATTTTTCTCTAACTCTAAAAATGCTGACATTTTAACAGCTGAATTTAGAAAGAAAATTGAATCAGCCAAACGTGAAGTAGCTGATTTAGAATACAAAATTAAAATGATGAATAATCCTAAAGCCAACGAAACTTCACAAAAACCAGATGAAAAAGTAGAACCTAAACCTGAAAATGAGACTAACGTTGATTAGAATGATTGTTTTACTTGTTTTTCATGATTTTCATTTTTCTGCGGTAACCACTCAAAGGTTGCCGCAGATTTGATTTTAAGCCTCCCTTGAAGCAATAACGATGGAAAAATTAGATATACGTATCGACAAATGGTTGTGGATGGTTAGAATTTTCAAAACTCGTTCAATTGCCACAGAAGCTTGTAACGCTGGTAAAGTGAAATTGAATGGAGTTAATGTAAAGCCATCACGTGATGTGAGGAAAGGGGAAATTTACGAAGTTCATATTGGTTCACTCAATAAAACTATTGAAGTTATAGATTCTCCTAAAAGTAGAGTTGGTGCTCCTTTAGTGCAACAATATTGCAATGATCTTACTCCTCAAAGCGAATACGATAGAATGAAAACCCTTAAAACACAAGAGTTTCGTCCTCACGGTTTAGGACGCCCAACGAAACGTGAACGCCGCCAATTGGATTATATCAAAGAAAATTACTTTGATGGTGAATTTGATACTGAATAAAAAGTGCAACAAAAATATAACTTATTCGTTTTTATTAAGTCTTACGTGGAATTTTTGTAATTATGAGAATACATTTTATAGCAATTGGGGGAAGTGCAATGCACAATCTCGCTATCGCTTTGAATAATAAAGGCTACGTGATAACTGGTTCTGATGACGAAATATTTGAGCCAGCTAAGGGTCATCTTTTAAAATACAATATTCTCCCTGATAATATCGGTTGGGACCCCAAAAAAATAACTTCCGATTTAGATGCTGTAATTGTAGGTATGCATGCCCGCGAAGATAATCCCGAACTTCTTCGAGCTAAAGAACTTGGGTTGAAAATTTACTCATATCCAGAATATCTTTACGAACAATCAAAGGATAAAACCCGTATCGTTGTAGGCGGTAGTCATGGAAAAACTACTATAACATCTATGATAATTCACGTACTTCAATATTTAGATGTTGATTGCGATTATATGGTGGGAGCACAACTTGAAGGTTTTGATGTAATGGTTCGTCTTACTGATTCTGCAAAAATCATGGTAATTGAAGGAGATGAATATCTTACATCACCTATTGATATACGACCTAAATTCCACGTTTACAAGCCAACGGTTGGTATTATTAGTGGAATCGCTTGGGACCACGTAAATGTTTTTCCTACTTTTGAAAACTACGTTGAGCAGTTTGAGATTTTTGCTAAAATGATTCCTGAAAATGGACAATACATATTCTGCGATGATGACGATGTTTTGCGAAATATGAGTAAAAAAATCACCCAAACTACTAAAAAGCCCTACTCTTTTCACCAATATTTCGTAAAAGACGATATTACTTATCTGAAAACTTCTTTCGGAGATTTTCCGTTGCAAATATTTGGGAAACACAATCTTATGAATATAAATGCGGCAAAATTAGCTTGTAATGCAGTAGGAGTAAAAGATGAAGATTTTTATAAAGCAATTACTAATTTTAAAGGTGCATCTAAGCGTCTTGAGTTGATTGATAAAAATGAAAATTGCGCTGCTTATAAGGACTTTGCCCATTCTCCTTCTAAACTCAAAGCAACTATTAACGCTGTTAAAGAACAATTTCCAAAGTTCAAATTGATAGCTTGTATGGAATTACACACTTTCAGCAGTCTAAGCGAAAAATTTCTTGTAGAATATAGAAACTCCATGAATGAAGCTGATGAAGCTATAGTTTACTTTTCACCTCACGCCGTTGAACATAAAAAACTCCCACCTATCACCAAAGAGATGATTTTTAAGTCTTTTGGACGTGAAGATTTAAAAATTTTCAACAATCCTGAGATTTTACAAGAGACACTACTTTCTCGGAATTGGAATAAGAAAGTATTGCTTCTAATGTCTTCGGGAAATTTTGATGGAATAAATTTGAACGAATTTGGTAAAAAAATTGTATCTTCGCAGCTTGCAAAAGTTTAGCGAATATAAAAGGTAGATGAATATAAATAATTAAAAATCAAATAGATAAAACGATAAAAGAATAAAAAAAATGAAAAAGTTAAGTTTGTTATTTTTGTTAGTTGTAGCATTCGTTATTAGCTATGCTCAACCGGAAATCAAATTTGAAAGTACTACCTATGATTTTGGAAAAATCAAAGAAGAAGGCGGTAAAGTAACAGGAAAATTCATATTTACAAATGTAGGAAATCAACCATTAGAACTCAAGAGTGTTCGTCCAGGTTGTGGTTGTACAGCAGCAAACTACTCTCATGGTGAAATTGCTCCAGGTGAAAAAGGTTATATTGAAGCAACCTACAACCCTTACAATCGTCCAGGTGCTTTCACTAAAAATATTCGTGTAACAACAAACGAGCCTAAGTTCATCGAAAACGATAAGGCTACCCCTCACATGATTTTTATCAAAGGTGAGGTTATTAAACGCCCTCCAACAGAATTTGAAATTGCTGGTTATACTAAAACTGCTGGTATGTTGCGTATTAAAGAGCCAGATGTAGTCCATACACTTCTTAATACTCAGTATGTTTTAGACACATTTTATGTTAAAAACTTCTGGACAAAACCAATCTCAATAGAACTACACAACGCTCCCGAATTTATTTCAGAGCAAAAACGTAGTTTTGGTACTGAGCTTGCTCCAAATCAAGAAGGATATATTATTCTCAAATACGACGCTTCAAAACGTGGAAAATTTGCTCAGGTTAGAGATTTGATAAACTTTATTACCAACGATTCTGTTGAAAAAACCAAGAGAGTTCATTATTCAATAAATATCAAAGAAGATTTTTCAAAACTCACCCCTAAACAACTCAAAATGGCTCCTATTTCGACAATAGAAGAAACAGAAATGAATTTTGGTGAAGTTGGAAAAAATATAACTTCCACTAAGAAGTTCATAGTAAAGAATACAGGTAAAAGTCCTCTAATTATTAGAGCATTAGAATCTTCATCTTCACTATTTACACTTAACTCACAACTTATGGAAATTCCTGTTGGCGGTACATCTGAAGTTACTGTTACTTTCAAATCAAATAATCGCATTACTACGCATAAAGCTACTATTGATGTGATAACTAACGATCCTAATCATCCTATTCACACTATCAATATTGAGGCAAAAGTTCAATAGCTGAGATGTCGAAAAAATTTTAACTAACGTAATAAATAACAGAGTGTGCTTGTTCTTCTTGAGCAAGCACACTTGTTTTTAAAAACTCTGTGAGAAAAATGTGTATAAAATTATGTTAAAAGACATCTGAAAAAAATATAATTTTGCAAGGTTGAATCACCAACATAAATATTTATGACGAAAGTAGATAAATTGAAACGATTAAATAATATGAAACAAACTCGATTATTATCAATTCTAATATTCCTTGGAATATTAGTGCAGAGTTGCAATTTAGAGCCTGATGTTGCACCTGTGCTAACATTTGACGGCGAAGCAAATATGACAATAGCCGAACTTCTTCAACTACACACGATAGGTAACGAAGATTCTTACGACACTATACCAGCGGGTACAATAATAACTGGCATAGTAACAACTTCTGACGAATGGGGAAACAACTATAAATCCATCAATATTGAGGACGGCACAGGCGGTATTTTGATAAAAATCAACAACTCTGCTCTTTACAATAAATACAAAGTAGGGCAACGAGTATTTGTTAAGTGTGATGGTCTGCACATTGGCGATTATCGCAAGCTTCCTCAATTAGGAATTTGGGTTAATGGTTCAATGGAATCTATCCCGAATGCAAAAA
>CADBTU010000086.1 GCA_902797625.1 uncultured Bacteroidota bacterium
GAGTTCAGTGTGCATGGGTAACGATACAACCTCTTTGCATAATTGCTCAGAAATAGGAACGTTTAACTCATCATTATTCAAAAAAGAGTACCCATTCTGCAAATGTAAAGGTATTGGGTAATAAATCATAGTTGGTATGCCTTTTTTACGTAGATGAATTTGAAAATCTTCACGCATAGAGCTATCAATTTTTATGGTAAATTGATGGTAGGTGTGAGTTGATTTTGGAAATACCACGGGTAATTGTAACCACTTGATATTGTTTAGTAGGTTATAATAAAAGTCAGCTGCTTTTTGTCTATGAGCAATGTATTCGTTTAAATACTTGAGTTTTACATCTAAAATTGCAGCCTGAAGAGTATCTAATCTGGAATTAAGTCCTATAATTTCGTGATTATATTTTTCTTTTGAACCGTGGCAACAAATCATTCTCAATTTTTCTGCAAGCTCATCGTCTTGAACCATTATTGCACCACCATCTCCAAAGCAACCAAGATTTTTTGTCGGGAAAAACGAAGTGCAACCAATGTCACCCATAACACCCGCTTGTTTAGAACTCCCATCAGAAAAAGTATAAACCGAACCCAATGCCTGGCACGCATCTTCTATGAGCTTAATATTGTGCTTTTTAGCAATCCGCAAAATCTCTTCCATATCTGCACACTGGCCAAATAGGTGCACTGGAATAATAGCTTTTGTTTTTTCTGTAATTTTCTCTTCGAGGAGTTTTGAATCGATGTTGAATGTGTCTTTACATACATCAACGAAAATAGGTTTCGCACCAAGCAAAACAATAACTTCTACAGTAGAAACAAAAGTAAAAGGAGTGGTTATGACTTCATCGCCAGATTTTACATCGCATGACATTAAAGCAGCTAATAACGCATCGGTTCCGTTGGCGCAACCGATAATATGCTTAGAACCAGTAAACTTAGCTAAATTTTTCTCAAAACTCTTGACAGCAGAACCTTGAATGTAACTGCCAGAAACAACAACTCCATCTATCGCCGCATCTATTTCATTTTTGATACGAAGATATTGCTTTTTCAAATCAACCATTTCTATGCAGTCCATGCTTTACTTTTTTTAACCTGCAAAATTATAAAATTTATCAGAACTACCTCTAAAAAACTCTGTTAACGAGCTCATTTTTACGCTATACGAGTAACGTCTGATAAGTATTGAAGAAGATAAAAATTTTAGTGTAGGCTTGATTTTTAGCTTACTCCAACAGTTTGCCACTTTACTAAGTGGTTCTCTTTTAGTTTGAAAATTCTATACTACGTAATAGATAAATCCAAACTAAAGTTTCCAAAAAAAAACGATATTTGCCGCAAAATTTATTCGTATGAAAAGAATATTATTTATTTTGTTTTTGATTTTTCTTTCAGCATTGCTTTTTAATAATGTTTCAGCGCAAAATGAGCGCGATTTCGAGACAGATCCCGTAATTTTAAATAGAATTTCAGAATGGCAGGATCTAAAGTTTGGACTTATGATGCATTGGGGTATCTACTCTCAATGGGGCGTGGTTGAATCTTGGTCAATTTGCAACGAACCATGGATTGATAGAAAAGGAGCTGATTATGTGAAATATAAATCTGATTACCAAGCTCTTAATAAAACTTTTAACCCTACCAAATTCGATCCTGAGTTATGGGCGGAATTAGCTAAAGAGGCTGGAATGAAATATTTTATTTTTACTACTAAACACCACGATGGATTCTGTATGTTTGACACAAAGGAGACAGAATATGCTATTACAGGAAAAGATTGTCCATTTTCTTCTAACAATAAAGCCGATATAACTAGAGAGTTAGTGAATGCGTTTAGAAACAAAGGCTTATGGACTGGTTTATATTTTTCAAAACCAGATTGGCATTGCGATGATTATTGGGCTCATGAGTGGGCTACTCCTGATAGAAATGTGAATTATGATCCAAAGAAATACCCAGAAAGATGGGGAAAATATTGTGATTTTACCCGAAAACAATTGAGTGAAATTACTCACAATTATGGAGATATTGACATTCTTTGGTTAGATGGCGGTTGGGTGCGACCAGAATGGAGCGTGAACGAAGAAGTGCGCGAATGGCTCGGTTGTCAAGGTTGGATTCAAGATATTGATATGCAGAAAATTGCAGATGACGCGAGATCTGATAATCCAGACTTGATAATTGTTGATAGAACAGTTCATGGAAAATATGAGAATTATAGAACCCCAGAACAACAAGTTCCTGATTCCTTGCTCCCTTACCCTTGGGAGACTTGTATGTCAATGGGTGATTCTTGGTCGTACGTTGCCACTGATAATTATAAATCTACCAACCAGTTGGTACATCTATTGGTTGATATTGTTGCTAAAGGAGGAAATTTCTTACTTAACGTAGGTCCTTCCCCAGAGGGAACTCTTCCTCAAACAGCAATAGAACGCCTTAATGATATCGGAAAATGGCTTAAAATCAATGGTGCCGCTATCTATAATACTCGACCATTATTGCCTTATTGTTACAATAATGTCCGTTTTACAAAATCTAAAAATGGACAACGTTACGCTATTTTGTTGCTTCCTGAAAATGGTCTGATCCCTGATAATTACTCATTTAAAAATGTTGAAGGAGTAATTAAAACACAAAAGGCAACTATTTTAGGATATAAAGAAAAAGCTTCGATAACAAAAAACGGTGAAGAATATACAATATCTCTTCCTAAAAATGTTAAGCTGAAAGCCAAAAATGCACTTGTTGTTGTTTTGTAGTTTTGAATGAGTGTCTATCTATTTTGATTCTTATTACGGTAAAATTATTGTTTTTAAATGATTAAAATTTTTTGAAAATCTTATGAATAAAATTTTCTCGTTATTTGTTGTCTTTTTGTCTTGTTTTTCTACTTTTTCTCAAAATGAATCAATGCATTATGATGTAAATCACAGCATCAATAGATACCCAACCTACGAAGATAAATCAATTTTTTCAGAGGCACTACAAAAAGTGCGAAATTCACAATTTCCAACAACACCGATTTCTGCAATCGCAGAATTTCAACCTATGAGTGGTGTGTTGATACGTTATCCTTTAGGTATTCCTGTTTCTTTAGTTCGTGAGCTTTCAAAAATAACACAGGTTAAGGTGATTTTTTCAAAAAAAATTGATAGTATTCAAGCAAATCAATACTTTACATCTTCTCAGGTAAATATGAGTAATGTTGCTTTTTGGAAAATCCCAAACGATTCGTATTGGGTACGCGATTATGGTCCATGGTTTGTGATAGATGGTTTAGATTCTGTGAGAGTTATAGATTTTGTATATAATCGCCCCACTCGTCCGAATGATGATGTTGCAATTGAACACATTGTTGATTTTATGGATGTCAATCTTTATGAGATGCCAATGGTTCATACAGGAGGTAACTATATGGTTGATGGATACGGTACTGCTGCATCAACGATGCTTGTTCTACAAGAAAATCCGTTAGAAACGGAGTTGTTACTTCAAGAAATAGCATTTAACTATTTAGGTGTGGATAACTATATGTTTCTTCCTGATCCTCTCGGCGAATATATTGCTCACATCGATTGTTGGGGAAAATTTCTTGCTGTTGATAAAGTTCTTATTGGAAAAGTTCCTCAAACCGACCCTCGCTACGCTAATTACGAAGAGGTTGCAGAGACTTTTGCACAAGCATTAACACCTTGGGGCAACCACTACAAAGTTTATCGAGTATATGCAAATCCTAATAGCAATTTAGCTACTCCTTACACTAACTCACTAATTATTAACGACCACGTTTTTGTTCCTATTACAGGAAATGCTCATGATGATGAAGCAATTGCAGTTTATCAAAATGCTATGCCAGGATATAAGATTGTACCTATTATGCAATCTAATTTCACTCCGTGGCTAAGTACGGATGCTCTACACTGCCGTACGCACGAACTCGCCGATTTAGGTATGCTTTACATTAAACACTATCCAATATTAGGGCAAAAATCAATTACTGAGGAACTAAAAATCACTGCTGTTATTAAGCCACTAAGCGGAAAACCTTTAGTAAACGATTCAATTCTTTTGTTTTATAAGATTAATAATGGTGATTGGATAAGTAATAATTTAACACAAAGTACAAACGATACTTACGAATTTGATTTTTCCACAATACAGATGAGTCCTTCTGACCAAATACAATACTATATTTATGCAAAAGATGAATCTGGAAGAAGAGAAAAACATCCATATATAGGATCTGCTGACCCTCACAGATTTACTATTGAAAATGTTGGATTGGAATACCTTATAGAAAAGAGTGTGGATGTTTATCCTACTACTGCTGACGAGGTTCTGTATGTTAAATCAAACTCTGATATTTATGCTGTTTCTATCTATGATTTGAAAGGAAAACTTATTTTACAAGAGAACAATTTAATGTCAACTATTGTGAAAATAGGAGTTAATAATTTATCTTCTGGATTTTATGTTGTAAATGTTGAAGATAAAAAAGGAAATTCTGTAAAAAAGAAATTTGTAAAGCGGTAATTTACTGTAATTCAATATTTAAAGCCTTTTACTTTCCATTGAATTATCAAAATTTACAAATTTAAATCATAGGTTTTTCTTTTTATCCAAAAATTTCTATCCATTATAATAAAAATTTACAATAAATAGTTAAGAAAAGATACAATTATGTAATATTCAATGTGTTGTTTTTTCGATAAGACTATGATAAAACAAGAAAAAAAAACGTATATTTGCCTTCAAAATTTTAATATTAACACGATGGAAAAAGAAGAAATGAAAAACAGTGTAAACGCGGAAAAACTTAAAGTACTAAACTCTACTCTCGAGAAGCTTGAAAAAACATTCGGAAAAGGTTCCATAATGCGTATGGGTGAAACTCATATAGAAGAGATGGATGTTATATCAACAGGTTCGATAGGTTTGGATACAGCTTTGGGTGTAGGAGGGTTTCCTAAAGGAAGAATTGTTGAAATTTATGGACCAGAATCTTCAGGTAAAACAACATTAGCAATACATGCTATCGCCGAAGCGCAAAAACAAGGAGGAATTGCAGCTTTTATAGACGCCGAACATGCTTTTGACAGATTTTATGCAGAAAAGCTTGGTGTTAATACTTCAGAATTACTTATCTCACAGCCTGATAATGGAGAACAAGCTCTTGAGATTGCTGATAATTTAATACGCTCAGGTGCTATTGATATTATCGTTATAGACTCTGTGGCAGCTCTTACACCAAAAAGCGAAATAGAAGGTGATATGGGGGATTCAAAAATGGGATTGCAAGCTCGACTTATGTCGCAAGCTTTGCGTAAACTCACTGCAACTATAAACAAAACAGGTTGTTG
Organism: uncultured Bacteroidota bacterium; assembly: GCA_902797625.1. Classification (GTDB taxonomy): domain Bacteria; phylum Bacteroidota; class Bacteroidia; order Bacteroidales; family WCHB1-69; genus F23-D06. The sequence continues at coordinate 5,360 of CADBTU010000086.1, forward strand.
CTGTATATTTATTAACCAACTACGTGAGAAAATTGGAGTTATGTTTGGTAATCCTGAAACTACAACAGGTGGTAATGCTTTGAAATTCTATGCTTCGGTGCGACTCGATATACGCCGCCAAACCCAAATAAAAGACGGAGACTCTCCTATAGGTAACCACGTGAAAGTGAAAGTTGTTAAAAATAAAGTCGCACCTCCTTTCAGAACAGCTGAATTTGATATAATGTTCGGTGAGGGAATATCCAAAGTTGGTGAAATCGTTGATCTCGGTGTAGAATACAATATCGTTAAAAAGTCTGGATCATGGTTCTCATACGGCGATTCTAAATTGGCGCAAGGACGCGACAGTGTTAAACAACTTCTTAACGATAATCCTGAACTCTCCGATGAAATAGAAGCTAAAATTCGCGAAGCTATCAAAGAAAATATGCAATAATGAAAAAAATAATCCCTTTTTTTCTTGTTATTCTTACCTTGTTGTCTTTTTCGTGCACTAATAAAAATAAATATAAAGACCTACCAGAAGAACTCGCAAAACTGTCTCTAAATATTGAAAAACACCCTAAAAACGCAGAAAACTATTATAAAAGAGCGGATTACTATTACCGTAATAAACAAATTGAAAAAGGTATTCAAGATATTCAGCAGGCTGTCAATTTGCAACCTGATAGCAGTAAGTACTACGTAAAACTCTCTGATTTTTACTTTGCTATGCAAGAAACTGACCTTACAGAAGAGATGCTTCAAAAGGCCATTTCTGTTGACGAAAATAATAATGAAGCACGACTTAAACTTGCTGAACTTCAATATCTTACCCGTCAGTATGACGATTGCGATAAAACTATTTCAGAAGCTCTTAAACGCCAACCACATAACCCTAAAGCAATATTGACCAAAGCATTTATGCTTAAGGATTTAAATGATACAGTGGGATACATTCGTATGCTTCAGTTGGTTATTGACCAAAACCCAAAGGAGATTAAAGCTTATTTGGAATTGGGATATTTTTACCAAATGAAGAATGATCCTATGGCTATTTCTTACTACCAAAATGGTTTAAGATATGATCCTAAAAATGTGGAATTACATTCTAATCTTGCAAAAATGTTCCAAGATATGGGCAAATTTGATGAAGCCGAACAAGAATATAAAACAGCAATTTCTATTGATTCCACAGATTTAAGGTCGTTGAATAATCTCGGTTATATATATATCAACGACTACTTTAAGAAATACGACGAAGCTGTAGATCTCTTTACTCGTGCTATAAATGTTAATCCAAACTTTTTCTATGCTTTGTGTAATCGTGGAATAGCCTACGAACTTGCAGGTAACTATGTCGCTGCACGTAAAGATTATGAGGAAACATTGAAGCTGTCAACTAATTTTGAACCAGCTATCTTAGGTCTTAACCGACTTGATAAAATCCAACGTTAACACTATGAATGAAAATTTGGATCCTACTACGCAGCACTTATCTGCTTCAGACAAAGAGTTCGAAAAAGCAATAAGGCCTGCACAATTTACTGATTTTCAAGGACAAAAGCAAGTTTTAGAAAATTTGATGGTTTTCGTACATGCTGCTAAGGGGCGTGGTGAAGCACTTGATCACGTGTTGCTCCATGGCCCTCCTGGACTCGGCAAAACTACCCTATCGCATATTATAGGAAATGAAATGGGTGTGAATGTTAAAGTTACTTCAGGACCTGTTATCGATAAACCTGGTGATCTTGCAGGACTTCTAACAAATCTGGAACCTCACGATGTGCTTTTTATTGATGAGATTCATCGCCTTTCACCTGTCGTAGAGGAGTATCTTTACTCAGCTATGGAGGATTATAAAATTGATATTATGATAGACAGCGGTCCGAGCGCAAGAAGTGTTCAAATTTCGATAAATCCTTTTACTTTAGTTGGAGCAACTACTCGCTCTGGATTATTGACCGCACCATTAAGATCGCGTTTTGGAATTAACTTGCGTTTACAGTATTATGACGCTCAAACTCTTGGCAATATCGTTAAACGCTCGGCCTCAATTTTGGATATTCCTATCGATGATGACGCTGCGTATGAAATAGCAAGTAGAAGCAGAGGTACTCCTCGTATTGCTAACTTGTTGTTGAGACGTGTTCGTGATTTTGCCCAAATTAAAGGCAACGGAACAATAACTCTTCCTATTACTCAAATTGCACTTAAAGCCCTAAATGTTGACCAACACGGCTTAGACGAAATGGATAACAGAATTTTAAGCACTATTATAGAGAAGTTTAAAGGTGGTCCTGTTGGCCTGTCAACAATAGCTACTGCGGTGGGCGAAGATTCTGGAACAATTGAGGAGGTTTACGAACCATTTTTAATTCAAGAGGGCTATCTTATGAGAACACCTCGCGGTAGAGAGGCTACTGATTTGGCATTCAAACACTTAGGAAAAACAAAGTTGCTATCTGATCAAACATCGCTGTTTGATTGAGAGAGTTTAATAAATAAATTATGATTATTAAAGAGGTTACTAAATATTTAGAAAGTAAATTCCCCCTATATTTTCAAGAAGAATTTGATAATTGTGGTGTGCAATGCGGCAATATCTATCAAGAGATTTCTGGAGTGATGGTTTGTTTCGAAATGAGCGAAAAGATTATTGATGAAGCAATATCTAAAAAGTGCAATTTGATAATTTCTCATCACCCTTTAATATTGAGAAAAGGTATTAATAAAATTGTACCTTCTGATAGAGTCGGTGGTATGATTTGTAAAGCCCTGAAAAACGATATTGTATTATACTCAATGCACACAAATATTGATAGCGGTGAAGGTGGCGGTAACGACTACTTTGCTAAAATGCTTAAATTAGGAAATGTTAGAGTTTTGTCGCCACATTCTAATCTCTTTAGGAAACTTATAGTTAATGTTCCTCATCAGTATTCCGAAAAATTGAAAAAGGCTCTCTTTGAAATCGGTTGCGGAACACAAGGTAATTACGATAATTGTTGTTATTCACAGCTTGGTAAAGGTCAATTTAAGCCTAATAAAGCAGCAAATCCCTTTATTGGTGAAAATAATATTGTTGAAATTGTTGATGAAGAACATCTTGAAATGATATATCCTACACATCTACAACACTCTGTTATTCAGACTATTTATGAAAATCATCCTTATGAAGAGCCTGCATTTGACTTATTGGCTTTGGAAAATGAAAGTAAAAATATAGGACTTGGAAGAATTGGAGAACTTGATAAGGAAATGGAAATTTCAGATTTTTTGGGATATTTAAAAAAAACACTAAATATCAGTGTTTTACGTTACTGCGGTGATGAGTATAAAAAGGTAAAAACTGTAGCAATTTGTGGCGGAGGTGGTTCTGGTTTTATAGATTTAGCAATTGCACAAGGTGCAGATGCATACGTGTCAGGAGATTTTAAATATCACGACTTCTTCAAATCTCATTCAGGAACACTTTTGGTTGATATAGGGCATTATGAAGGTGAAAGTTTTATTAAAAACATAATTTTCAACCTATTAAAAGAAAAATTTACTAATTTTGCAACTTTGATTTCTGAAACTGAGGAATTAAGTGTTAGATATTTCTAATTATTTGGTAATTATATATTTAAGATAGAATATGGCAAAAAAGGCAACTACCGAAGAAGATCTTGAAAAAGGCATAAAAAAGACAAAAACAGGGAAAATAATTCCCAAAATGAAAAAAATTACGCCAAAAAAGATAAAAACAAACCAAGTTGAGGAAAAATTAGAGAAAGAAATAGAGCCTCAAGTAGTTGAAGAAAAAGTTATCGTTACTCAAGTAAAAGCTCCTAAAGTAACTAAAAAAGAGACTATAATAGAAGATGGCGATGTTACAGTAGAGAAATCTTCTGATGGAGTTATAGAGGTTAAAAAGCATGAAGCAAACCATAGTAATGCCGAAGAGTTATCTATAGAACAGAAATTACTGTCTCTTTATAACCTCCAAAAAATATGTTCTAAAATAGATGACATACGTATGATTCGAGGCGAATTGCCAGAAGAAATTCGAGACAATGAAGATGAGTACGAAGGTATGCAAACACGTATTGGTAAATATACCGATGACATCAATAATTTGAACTTGAAAATTTCTTCCGAAAACACAAATATTGAAGAAGCAAAAGCTTCCATACAGAAGTATGAAGAGCAACAAAATTCTGTACGTAACAACCGAGAATACGAAGCACTAAGTAAAGAGATAGAATTTCAGCAATTACAAATTCAAGTGGCTGAAAAACACAAAGAAAAACATATTGCTGAAATTGCAGAAAAGAAAGAAAAAATTGCTGAAGCTAATGAAAAACTTCAGGAATTAGAAGAAATATTAGAACAAAAAAGAGCAGAACTTAAAGTTATTGTCGCTGATACAGAAAAGGAAGAAAAAGAATTAACCGCAACAGCGGAACAACTCCGCGAAAAAGTTAGCGATCAACGTTTGCTTTCTGCTTTTGATAGAATTCGCAAAAGTGCTCACAATGGTTTAGCTATTGTCCGAATTGAGCGTGATGCTTGCGGTGGTTGCTTTAGCAAAATACCACCTCAACGACAGTTAGACATTTGTTTACATAAGAAAATTATCGTTTGTGAAGCCTGCGGTCGTATCTTTATTGATGACAAATTGGTGAAAGAACACGAAGGTGAATAATTCAAATTTTAAACTTAGATAATAATAACAAGTCTGTGGCAACGTTTTGAATAAACAATTTTAGAATACTAATCTTAAAAAATTAAAAAAATGAAAAAATTATTAGGTGTATTATGTATTGCCGTTATGGCTGGAGGACTTATGTTCTCATCTTGTACAAAAACTTTTACAATTAAAGTTGAAGCTAATAATGCTGATTGGGGTACTGTTGTTGGCGACGGAAACTATGCCGAAAATGCAGTAGCAACTTTGATGGCAACTCCAAATGCTGGTTACAAATTCGTAAAATGGAACGATGGTAATACTGAAAATCCTCGTGAAATCACTGTTACTGAAAATGCAACCTACACAGCTTTCTTTGAAGCTATCCCAGTAGAACCAGGCGTTAAAGTTACTTTTAAAGGCAACACTTGGAAAGCAAGTAAAGTTGGTGGTGCCAGATTCCAAGGTACTACTCAAGGTGGTACTCCTTATGATTATTGGACAGTTGCAGGTGTTTTAACTGAAAACCAATTTCCTCTTGCTGAAGTGGCTATGAATGCTCAAACAAAGGGTACATATAATAGTGGTATCAATCAAAATGGTCAGCTTTCAGATAACAATTTCCGATGGATAGAATATTATGAAAGCAGAGTTTTGAATGATGAAGACAATAATAGATATGGTGACTGGTGGGCAAAAAATGCTACAGTAAATATTACATCATTTGATGCAACAGCACTTGTTTTGACTTCAAAAGTTAATGCTACTATGTTCAGTGCTTTTGAAGGTTTGGCTGGCGAAAATCCAGTTGGTATTGATGCAGCTACAACAACTCAAATGGATGCTGAATTAAACAACATTCATCTTGAACTAAATCCTTCTTCGAAAGCTTCTGCAAAAAAAGCTTATAAAGGTCAAAAATTGTTTGTGAAATAATTATTACAACAATATTAGTATTTAATAATGCCTGCGTTCTGGGAACGTGGGCATTCTTTTTAAAGCATTAAAAAGAAATATGAAAAATATCTCAACAATATTCTTATTAACCATTATTGCAGCAATTTTCACAAGTTGTAAAAGCGATCAGGCTCTAATTGAACAATCAGCAATGGGCTATCTTACAGCAATGGGTAACTACAGAATATCCGAAGCTAAACCATTTGCAACAGAAGAGACTATAGAGAACACTTTAAAAACAATAGAACAATACATAATGCCTAATCTCGATTCTACAGTTATAAAGGAAAATACACCTGCAATTATAAAAATAGACAACATTACAAAAACGGGAGATACAACCGCAGAAGTTTCGTATGTAAAATATACACCGAAGCAGAAACAAGAGGGAAAATTGGATATGGTTAAAAGAAAGGGAGAGTGGAAAGTTCAAGTTAGAATCCAAATACCCGAATCTTTAAAAATAGAACAATCTATTGACGTTAAAGCTGTGGAGGACAAATACAAAGGAAAACTCAAAGTAAGCGATTCCAATGAGGTTCCAACTGTAATAGATAATCAAAATAGAAATATAAACACAGAGAAGTAATCCTATACCTTTTCTATAACCAAGGCATCAGCTACCACCTCCGCAACTGATTTTATTTCAACATTGAGATTGTATTCTTTGTTTATTTGCATTAGTTGGTCTGCACAATTATGACAAGGTGTGATTACAACATTAGCACCTGTAGCAATAATTTGGTCAGCCTTTATTTTTCCGATTCTCAGTCGTCTTTCGTTGTACTCGCTCATGGCGAGCATTCCACCGCCGCCGCCACAACAAAAGTTGTCGCTGCCATTAGGAGTCATCTCAATAAGTTCTGGAACAGCAGATTTTATTACGAAACGCAGAGAATTAAACAAACCGCCATTGCGGGTGATATTGCAAGGGTCGTGAATTGTATATTTTTTATTGTTAAGAGTTTTATCAAGTTTAATATTTCCAGATTTAATATAATTTTCTATAAGTTCAATAAGTGTAATTATCTTAAAATCAGGATGCTCTTTCATGTAATTTGGAGACTCCCAGCGAAGTGCACGCGCACCGTGTCCACACTCTCCAAGAACCAAGGTTTTGCAACCTAACTTGTGAACTTCATCGTACATGTGTTGTGCTATTTGTTTAGCGTGCTGATCATTGCCAGAAAAATAACCATAGTTTGTAACATCATACATCTCATCGGAGAGCGTCCAATTGGCTTTAGCTGCATAGAAAATTTTAGCCGCTGCAGCAATAGACAAAGGAAAGAATTTTGGTTCGCGTGGATTTAAAGTATATAATAACTCAGAATTTTCTTTGTTAAGGGGAATAAGTGTCTCCTCTGTTTCGAGCTCATCTTGTAGTTCTTCTTGCATCCAATCAATAGTGTCAACATAGTCTTCCTTTGGAATAGCCATGTTGTTTTTTGTTCTCAGAGCAGCGTCAACAGTAGCTTGCAACGAAGCTGGAACGCAGTCCATAGCTGCTAATATCCTTCTTCCAGTTCTAACAACAAAGGGAATATCAACGCCTATAGAACAATGTTTTACACAACGCCCGCACATAGTACATGCACCAAAAAGCGAGTCTATTAACTCGGGAATAGTTTCTTCAGATAATTCCTTAGCGTTAGAAAGTTTTGGAGCAACTTTTCCTAAAAAAGTACAATATCTACGATAAATCGAAGAAACCATATCAACTTTCTTACCAGGAATATATTTAGCTTCGTTGAAAGTTTTGAAAAATAGACAACTTGTATCACACAGACCGCAGTGAACACATGCGTTGAGGTGTGTAATCAGTTTGCTATCGGTGTGTTTTGTCAAGATATTTATAGCTTTCTGGATATTTTCTTGTGAAATTTTGCTCATAACAAAAATTTCTGCAAATATACATAAAACTTTCTATTCTTTTATCACTAAACTTTTGATCAAAATAACTATCTTTGCGTCTAGTTTATATAGTAGCTTTTTTGCTATTACTGTAAGCAGAATAATCAATAAATCAACATACTATAATAAGGAAAATGAAATACAGAATTGTCCTCATAATCGCAGTTACAACCGTGTTTTTTCAAAATATTGGAGCTCAATCTCCAAATAAAAATTATCAACAAAGTAAAACCAAAATGGATCAACTGTTGAATGCTATCAATTCAATGTACGTTGATACAGTAGATTTTGCACCGCTTGTTGATAAATCCGTTAATGCGATGCTTAAAGAGTTAGACCCGCATACGGCTTACATACCGCCTAAGGATGTTCAAGCAATGACAGAACCGTTGCAAGGATCTTTCGATGGTATCGGTGTTACTTTCCAACTTATTAGGGATACTATAAATGTGATGGAAGTTATTATTGACGGACCATCAGAAAAAGTAGGTATCATGCCTGGTGATAAAATTATTAAAGTTGATGATACGTTAGCTGTGGGCGATAAAATATCTAACGATTGGGTAAGAAAACACCTAAGAGGAAAAAAGGGTTCAAAAGTTAAAGTTACTGTATTACGTGGACATAAAAAACAACTTATAGATTTTGTGATAACTCGTGGTGCTATACCAATGTATAGCATAAATGTTAGTTTTATGGCAGACTCAACCACAGGATATATTAAGTTGGAACGTTTTGCAGCAACCTCCACAACTGAGTTGAAAAAGGCAATATCAAAATTGAAATCTCAGGGAATGCAAGACTTAATACTTGATTTGAGAGGCAATGGTGGTGGTTACCTCAACGTAGCTTTTGAAGTGTGCGATCAATTTATATCTGGAAAGAGAATGATTGTTTATACTGATAATTTTCGTAAAACTGGTGAGAAATATTTCTCGTCTCAAGATGGACTTTTTGAAGAGGGAAAACTTATTGTGTTAGTAGACGAAAACTCCGCTTCAGCAAGCGAAATTACATCAGGATGTATCCAAGATTGGGATCGTGGTTTAGTCGTTGGACGTAGAACTTTCGGCAAAGGTTTAGTGCAAAAACCTCTTCGATTAATCGACCAATCAGAAATAAGACTTACTATCTCACATTACTATACTCCAACAGGTCGTTGTATTCAAAAACCTTACAATGATGGTTTAGATGCATATTTCAAAGATTTGCAAATGAGAGCAAATAATGGCGAGTACTACACCGCTGATAATATCAAATTTCCCGACTCTCTAAAATATAAAACTCCTCACGGCAGAATAGTCTATGGTGGTGGAGGAATTATGCCTGATATTTTTATCCCGTTAGATACAACAAAATATTCAACACTTTTTAATGAGATTGTAAGAAAAGGTATTTTTGGAAATTTTGTTGTTGATTATTTAGAGGAAAATAGAGAAAATCTACAACAAAAATATCCTAAATTCAGCGATTTTCAAAATAATTTTGAAATTTCTGAAAAATTTTATAAAGAATTTATGGATTTTGCTAAAAAAGAGGGATTAAGTGAGTCGGCTTCGTTTGTTTTCAGCGATTATGCCAATGCGTTTATAAAAGAGAATAAGCAAAAATTAGATTCCCTTTTCAAAAAAGTTGATGATTTTGATAAGGTTGTTTTTGATACGATGTTTACAAACTATATAACGAAAACGTACGCTGAACTACAACGTTTGCGTAATGAAGAACACGCAGCAGATTTTATAAAAGAGTATTTGAGATTTGAAATCGCTCGCGGAATTTACGGCTATGGTGAGGCTTATAGAATTTTCTTAGAAAGTGATGATACATATCAACAAGCCGTTCAAATTATGCACAACAAAAAGATCTTTAGAAAATATAAAGTAGCCGTTAAATAGTTAATACAAATAATAATTGATTTGTGTAGATTAGCAATAATGTTAATCTGTAGGATTATAATTATTTTTTGTTTTTAGCGAACATCAATGAAATTTTTCCCTATATTCGCATCATTATTCACAAAATTAATTTGAACGATAGAGAAACAATCTATAAAACATTTTTCTTGAACAGCTCCGACAGGGGCAAGAGCTCAGTAGAATAAAGACATTCGAATATCAATCACATACCGTCCCGAACAAATCATATTCCGCAGCATCGGTGATTTCCACATTGTAGAATTCCCCAATGGTGAGTGGTTGGGATTTGTTGATGAAGACGTCGTTATCGACATCGGGGGAGTCGAATTCGGTGCGGCCGATGTAGCAGTCGGGTTCCTCGCTGTCAATTAGCACTTTCATCGTGGTGCCGACGCGGGTCTGGTTGATCTCGTAGGATATTTTCTCCTGTAGTTTCATAATTTCGTTCACCCGCTTGTTTTTTTCAGAGGCTTTGATGGGGTCCCCGAGGTCGAATGCGGGGGTATCCTCTTCTCGCGAGTATGCGAAAACGCCGAGCCGCTCGAAGCGGTTGCGTCGCACGAATTCCACGAGTTCCTTGTGCTGTTCGCGGGTCTCAGTAGGGTAGCCAGATATCAACGTGGTGCGCAGCGCGATGCCTGGAATCGTTTCGCGGATGCGCGCGATGAGGTCGTTGATATAAGCCGCGCTGCCGCCGCGTCGCATACTCTGCAAGATGTCGTCGCTCACGTGCTGGAACGGAATGTCCAAATAACGGCAGTATTGCGAGTACTGTTTCATCACCTCCAAAATCTCATAGGGGAAATTTAGTGGGTAGGCGTAATGCAGCCGAATCCACTGGATGCCATTCACTTGCGCGAGTTTGTCCATCAGGTCAGCGAGTTCGCGCTTGCCGCTGCGGTCGATGCCGTAGTAGGTGAGGTCCTGGGCAATCAGCATTAGCTCCTTAACCCCTTGGTCGGCAAGCCGCTGCGCCTCCTCAACGAGGAGCGGGATCGGTTTGGAGACTTGCCGATCGCGGATGAGCGGAATAGAGCAGTAAGAGCATTGGTGGTCGCAGCCCTCGGAGATCTTGATATAGGCGTAATGACGCGGGGTCGAGAGCATCCTGTCAGCAGTGTTGAGCAGTTGAAAATCAGGGGATTCTAACAGCTTAGGTAGTTCCGCGAATGTGAAAAAGCCATCCACTTCTGGCAGAGCTTCTTGCAGTTCTGCTATGTTGCGTTGCACAAGGCATCCCACCACGTACAACTTCTTGATTTGGCGGCGTTTCTTGCGCTCAATCTGTTGCAGGATTTCGTTTACAGACTCTTCCCGCGCATCGTGGATGAAGCTACAGGTGTTGATAATCACGACATCGCTTTTATGCGCACTTTCGTAATAGAGTTCGTGACCGTTGCGGTGCAGTTGCGCGGCCATAACTTCCGAATCCACAATGTTCTTAGAACAGCCTAAAGTGATGATATTGATGGTCATAACGTTCAAATTTCGGTCGGCAAAGATACAAAAAAAGCCGCGGTGCCATGCCGCGGCCGATGACTTTCGTCAAACTTCAATTAGAAAACTTTGGATTTACATTCAACGCCAGTTTTGGGATCTTGAGAGATAATGCCCGTATAGTCAGAGCATTTTTCATCTTTATCCAATTCTATCTCGGTGGTAGTGGCAACTACACCTGCAACATACGTTTTGCATTCACATTTCTTGTTGCAAGAGGTTGCAACGCCAGCCACCAATAAAGCGGCACCAAAAATTGCCATTAATTTTTTCATAATTTTTTTAATTTGTTTGTTAA
>CADBTU010000087.1 GCA_902797625.1 uncultured Bacteroidota bacterium
AATATAAACGGATTATAAAACCAAAAATATCTTATTTAATTATTTACATTTTTCTTTTATTATTTTGGTGTGATTTTTAACATAATAAACATAATTATTACAAATATTATATTGGGAAACCAAGTTCCTAATATAGGAGGCAGTCCTCCTGAAACAGAAAAAACTGTTGATATTTGCTGTAAAAAAACAAACGTGAAAGCTAAACCCATTCCGATGAATATATGGACTCCAACTCCCCTTGTAGATTTTCTACACGATACACTAACTCCTAACAGTGTCATAATTAATATTCCTAAAGGATTTGCTAATCGCTTATGCTGCTCTATTTGATAATTTGTTAATAATGATGAACCTCGCTTCTTCTCTTCTTTTATAAATTTTCGTAATTCTCTGTACGACATAGTCTCACTCACATAAGCATCTTGATATAAATTTAACGGTGTGATATTTAGACTTGTATCTAATCGCTCACCTGTGTACAATTGCTCAGAGCCACTACTATCAATCAATCTTTTGCTGTAATTATTTAAAGTCCAGAGATCTTTCTCAACGTCATAAGTAATTGTTTGTGCTGATATTTTCTGTCTAATAGCATTATTCTTAAACTCCTCGTAAGTGAAAAAATATCCTTTATCTTCAACTTTGTCCCAATGCTCAACAAAAATATAACTATCTTTTGAGTTTTTTATATGAATATAGGAAGAAGATGCTATTCTGCGACCAAAATAATCGTATTTAAACTTATTCAACTCTTTATTAGTTCGTGGTACTATAAAATTCGACATTATCAATGAAAAAATCATAATGATTATAGCACCCGTAGTGTATGGAACTAACATTCTATTAAAGCTAATCCCATTGTCGAAAATTGAGATAATTTCGTTGCGAGACGATAATTTAGAAGTAAACCAAATTACACTGATAAATGTAAAAAGGGGAATAAAAAGATTTATAAAATAAGGAATGAAGTTTAGATAATAACCTGTAATAACTTTTTTAGCTGGAATATTATGAGACATAAAACGTTGAAGATTCTCAGAAAGGTCGAAAACAACAACTATAGTCATCAATAATGTTATTGAAAACACTACAGAACCAAGCATTTTTCTGAGAAGGTAGCCGTCGATTATTTTCCAGCCAGTCTTTTCACAAAACCATTCTTTTATGCATTTTAAAGGGTTCGTCATCCTAAAAATTTATTATTTTTTCTCGTTAGTTTTCAACCACCCATCGAGCCAGCGGAAAAATTCACGTTGCCATAGCATGGAGTTTTGCGGTGATGAAACAAAATGACACTCATCAGGAAAATACAAAAAACGACTTGGAACACCTTGCATTTGGGCTGCATCAAAAGCCTGCATACCTTCAGTATATGGAATGCGAAAATCTTTGCCTCCATGAATCACGAGTATTGGAGTATCCCAATTACCTACAAATTTGTGTGGTGAGAAATTATATGTTTTCGGTAATGGTCTTTTCCAATAAGGGCCTTCGATATCATGGTTAGCAAAGAATAATTCCTCAGTTGTTCCGTACCAGCTCTCTAAATTAAACATACCGCAGTGAGCTATGAACGCTTTGAAGCGCTTCTGGTGATGTCCAGCGAGCCAATATACTGAAAATCCTCCATAACTTGCTCCTACACAACCTAATCTATTTTCATCCACATACGGTTCTTTTGCAATATCATCAATAGCTGAAAGATAATCTAACATATTTTGACCAGCATAGTCGCCGCTTATTTGGTCGTTCCATTCACTTCCAAATCCTGGCACTCCACGACGATTTGGAGCCACAATAATATAATCATGAGCTGCCATCATTTGAAAATTCCAACGATATGAAAAGAATTGACTCACAGATGATTGCGGTCCACCTTGACAATACAACAATGCTGGATATTTTTTGGTGGAATCAAAATTTGGAGGCAATATTACCCAAACAAGCATATTCTTACCATCGGTTGTCTTAACCCAACGTTTAACGGTTTTGCCCATCGTAATTTTGCCTAGTACATCGTCATTTATTGTACTTAACTGTTTAACACTCTTATCTTTCAAATTTATTGAAAATATTTCTGATGGGTTTGAATGTGTTGTGCGTGTAACTATAAGTTGATCTCCATTTGCAATTACAGTATTATAATCAAAGTTACCATCTGTAATCTGTTCAAAAATTCTTGATTCTAAATCTAAAGAATAGATTTGATACGTTGCCTCTTTACAACTCGTAAAATATATTTTTTTTGAATCTTCGCTCCACGAGAAATTAGTGGCATCTTGATCAAATTCTAAACTATAATCTTCAGCTTTTTGTGTTTTAAAATCGTATATCATCAAACTATGTTTTTCTGATTCAAATCCATCAGTTTTCATATTCCACCAAACCATTTTAGTACCGTCAGGCGATATAACAGGATCTAAGTCGTAACCTCTATTAAATTCTGTTAGGTTTTTAACAGATTTTGATTGGAAATCATAGAGGAAAACATCAGTATTAGTGCTTTCTGCAAAAGCTTTTCCAGCGAGAGTTTTACAGCAGAATACGAGTTTGTCGCCATCTGGGTGCCAGGATACTTCCTCCATTCCGCCGAAAGGAGGGTTGGGGCAATGAAATTTTTGGCCTTCTTGGAGGTCAACTGCGTTTTCGAAAGATGGATAATCAGCAACAAAAAGATGACTATAAGTACCATCAGCCCAATAATTCCAATGGCGATACATCAAATCATCATAAATCATAGCATTGGTTTTTGGTAAGTCGGGGTACAAATCTTCAATTGTTGGGTCAATTCTTACATTTTTGAAATAGCAGATGTGTTTTTGGTCGGGAGCATAGCTAAAGCCATTGATGTCGCCTTCGACATTAGTTACAGCTTTTGTATTTTTGCCGTCAGGGTCGCATTCCCATATTTGCATACCTTTTTCATTTGGAAAAAGATAGGCAATTTTTTTGCCGTCGGGACGCCAAACAGGTTGCATTTCGCTTTTTTCAGAAACGGTGATTCTTGTCGGTTCGCCGCCGTTAGACGGCATTGTATATAACTCGGTGTTGCCTCTGTTCTCACGGTAATCGTAATACGTTACAGCATAAAGAATTGTTTTACCATCAGGTGATAATTTTACATCTGATAGTCGTCCTAAATACCAGAGAATCTTTTCGTCAAACACACCTTTTGAAAAATCGGGCTTTTCACGATTATTCATATCAATAACCGCTGCATTGTTATCTTTTTGCGTTTGTTTACAACCATTTGCAACTACCATAAATACTGACAAATAAATAAAAAATCTTTTCACTCTTTTTACCTTTAATTCATATCAAAATTGAACTGCGAAAGTACAAAAAAAGCTGGTAACAGGGTGTTACATAAAATCGCTGGATTTAGTTGAACGACTTTTTTTCGTTTTTATCCCGCCTCTGCCCCACAATGTCGGTCTGCCCAATGTACGATTACTGTAACAACCCAAAAGAGAAAAAACGCGCCTTAGAAATGTTTTTAGAAAACATTTCGTCAGCGCAAACCCTTTCTTTGCATCACTTTGTATAAACTGCTTCCGCTCGAGAACGAAAACAAGTTTTC